>NZ_JANIBO010000004.1 GCF_024506395.1 Cetobacterium sp. NK01 | reverse complement strand
GATTTCACCTCCCACAAAGTCGAAGACACCTAAAAGGTCAAAATACCTCTTTAAACACGCAGTTTCTAGGAATTTGCCTTGGCAAAAACTAGAAACTATTAAACGTGCACTCTGGTGACTTTTGTTCACATTCTCTACTGAGGTTATTGTTATTTTCTTTTTTTTATTTTTTATCTATACATTACAATAAAAAACATCTTAAATTATCTTTTATCTAAGATTTTTTTAAGATGTTTTTATAAAAAATTATTGTAATTTTATGGAATTATTTTGATAATAATATTTCTTCAACTTTATTTTGTACACCTTCTATTGTAAAAATTTTTCCTGATAAAACTTCTCGAGTTAAATTCATTTTTAATCGTAATAATTCTTCTTTTGGAAAGTCTCCTTCTAACATTAGTAAAACATTATTAATATATTCTTTTGCAAGAGATAAAAATTCTTTAGTTAATAATTGATTTTTATTATACTTTTCTTTTTCGTCTTCTTTAGAATTTTCAATATCTATAATTGAATTAGAATTAAAATAATCTATTTCATCTAAATAATTCAAAATTATACTTTTTTTTCCTGCATTAAAAGCAATCTTTTGTATTTTTGTATTTGCACCACATATTTTTATATAATGCTTAAATGCTTTTTCTTCAATTTCACTTTTTTCTTCTTCTGATAATAATTCAAACGATGTTTCTAATCTAAGAATTTTATCATTATCTATTGTTGATTCAATATTAATTGAATTATTTAAATTTTCAACTTTAGTTACTGAATTATTTAACATAATTTTTTTAGAATCCGTTAGTTTATTTTCATTTTCTAAAGTAATATCCCTTGCCCAATCATTTTCTAAAGCTTTTAAAAAAAAGGCTCTTGGACTTGTTAATTTTTTTTGTCTATTTAAATAAATTATTGTAGCCCTTACTTTTTCTTCTCCATATTTTTCGATAGTATCTGCTAAAGTTTTAGGCATAGACTTTAACTTTTTTGCTACATTTGGTAATTTATTAAATAATTCTTCTATCAAATCTTTTGTTATAATTATTTTTTCTAACTCTTCTTTTTCATTTTGTGTAAGTGTATCATGCTCTGTTGCAGATATTGTTAATTGAGTTGATATAGTTTTAAAATCATTAAAATCATCAAAAAATCTATCTTGTTTTTTTTCAGCAGAATCCTCATAAAAATATATTTCTATTTCTGATTTTTCCCATGTACTATCTTTTACAAAATTAAATTCTTTTATTAAATTCTTTATTCTTAATTCATTTAAATTATTTTCTAAAACTTTTATAGTATTATGGGGGTTTTTAGGATTAAATTTTAATGGAATTCTTTTTATTAAAAAAAGTGTGTCTATTCTTAAATAAAGATCATGATATCTAAGTTTTTCTATTAACATATAAATTGTACGAGCTGTACTTGTATCTATATCTAATAAAATATCAGAATTATAAACCATATATCCTTTTGTCATTATATTGTTATAAAAATGATCTGAAACAGAGATTTCATAAACTTCTTTTATTCTATTATCTCCAATTTGTTCTTTTAGATTTCTATTTTTTCTATCATCAAGTTTAATAGTTTTAAGTGAAAGTATTGTTGTTTCTATCTCTTGAGTTAAAATAGATTTATTTATAGATGAATACATTGTATTTTTAAAATTATAATTTGATGTTGCTAATCTTGATAAACTTTCTTTTATTCTTTTCACATAATCTTTAGTAGTTAATTTTAATTCTTTTTTTAACTCTGCTGCTGTTATAACAAATCTTCTTGGCATACCTTTATTTTTCATAACTTTCATTAAAGCAATAAAAACTTTTTCTTCCAATTCTCCTGGAATATAATCTCCAGCTTTTGGTGTTACATTTATATAAGTATCTCTATTTTTATTAAAATAATATTTTACAATTTGATTTACTTTTCTTCTTGTATTTTTAGAAAAAAGTGGATATTGTATAACATTCATATCAACACGAACCAAAGATTTATTTTTAATAAAATCTTCATCTACATAGATATTTTCTTCTACTATCTCTGTTTCAGGTGTATCTATAACTTCTTCTTCATACCACTTACTCATTAATTTATCTCCTTAAAAATAATTTAATTTTTACACTTAATAATGGGGGTAATTTTAATTTTTTACATATTTTAACATACTTTTCTGTAAAAATACATGAATTCTTCTTAAAAATCATTATTTTATAACAAAAAATATACCTCATTAATACGTGAAGGAAAATATATATTAATAATATACCCCACTAATACGTCCAAAAATTTCAAAGCACCTCATTAATACGTGTGAAAGCCCCCACTAATACGTAAAAAAGACCTCACTAATACGTGTGAAAGCCCCCATTAATACGTATAAATAGTCCCCACTAATACGTGGTTCTTTAAATTCAAAAACCCTAATGAAATCAAGGTCTAGATATCTATTTTTTACACTTTTTTTTGTACACAACAATATAAACAATATATAACAATATAAACAACTATAAACAATGTATTTTGATAAAAAATAAGAATAGCATAGTTGCAAATTAATACAACATTTTATGAAAAAACTTTCAAATATTTAAATATATAAATTTTGTTATAATAAAATGATACAATAATTTATTAAAAAGGAGATTAAAATGAAAAAAGTATTATTATTTTTATTATTATTATATTCTAATATAACTTTCAGTAAACAAAATTATACATTTACAGAATTTAAAAAAAAATTAGAATCCCAATATATAAACTCTAATATAAATAAAGAAAACATCGAAGTAAAAAATATTACTCTAGAAATTGTTAATAAAAAACCATTTGTAATTTTATTTATAAAAAGTGAGTTTAATAATATTTCTTTAGAAAAAATAGAAAAAATTTCGACTAAAATTGCAAAAGATATAAAAAAATATTTTTCTTTAAAAGAAAATATTAATATAAATGTAATTATTTGTTTTCCTGAAAAAAAAATTAAAATATTAAAACAAGGAAAATATTAAAAAATAAAAAAAACTTCCTTTTGGGGAAAAGGAAGTTTTTTTATAACACGGGGGAGTGTTAAAATAAAAAGATTTAAATAAATTTTGGGGGGTATTAAATTTACTTAATCATCGGTTTCAACTAATAATACCATATTCGAACTAAAATGTCAATGATGTTTTTTTTTAGAAATTATATTTTTTTAAATTTCAAAATAAAACACCGTATAAAAACAAATGTTCGTATTAAGAAAAATTTAAAAGCTAATTTATTTTTTTAATACTTAAATAAAAACAAAATTAAAAAAAGCTTGATTTTTTATAAAATTTGACTTATGATTCAAATATGATAAATTTAATTTTGGGGATGGTGAATATGAGTTTAATATTAAACAGATTACAAAATATGGATAAACAAAATATATTTGAAATCAAAAAAAAGGATCGTTTAAAACAAATAGATTATTCTACTTATATTTTAAAAATAAACTCAAATACATTTTTAATTGCAAATTCATTAATAGACTTTTTAAAAAGAAAAGAAAAAGATATAAAAATATTAGAAGTTACATTAGAAGAAGTTTCCAGATTAATAGAAAAAAAATTATCAAAAAATTATGAATTTATGGGAATATATAATCCTAATTTTCCCAAATTAATAAATTAAAAGTTAAATAAAGAAGGGAAGCATATGGTTGAATTCAAAAATAAAAATGATATAAAATATATAAAAGTTAGACTTGATGATTATGAAGAAACTTTTTTATTAGAAAGCAAATTGACAATAAAGGGAATCCAGGTTAAAGTAAAACAAAGCTTAATAAATGAAAAAATTTTTAAACCTATAAAAGAAATTAATGTTATTTCTTTACAAGAATTTAAGGAAAAAAAAATAAAAGAATATATTAAAGTAAATAGTTATACAGCAATAGGTATTCATGTAAAATGGGCTTTAAGCAAAAATACTAAACCTATAACAAAAATCGAAGAAATATTTGAAATATTAAATGATGTAAATGCTTTTTATAATGATTATGAACTTTTCTTTAAAACATTTGGATCAATACAATTTATAAATTCTAAATTAAAGCTAGATATAACTTTTAAAAATAGTGAGGAACTATTTTACTTTATAAAAAAACATTTTAGTCTATGTTAGAAACCATTTTACATGTAACACATGTGTTACATGTAAAATAGAAAAAAATTAAATGGAGGATATTTATGAAAAAAATATTTAGTTTGATTTTATCTTCATTTATATTATGTTATTTTTTATTTGATATTAGTAAAAATAAAGAATTAAAAAAGATTGAAAATAAATTACCATATGAATATAATTTAAAAAATAAAAAAGTAAGCACTCAAATGATGTATGAATATAGCTTAAAAAAAACAAAGGAAAATAACAAATTAAATTATGAGTATATTCAAATAAATTCGACAATAAAAATGGAGAAATAAAAAATGATTGTTGAATATGAAGCACCTGAGGTTAAAAAATATGGCCTAGAATTTATTTTAAACAATAAGCCACTTTATGAAATAATAGCAGATAAAAGAGAACTTCTTAATTCTTCTAAACTTATTGAAAGGTGTGAAGAGTTTTCAAATGCTGATTTTAAAAAAAATTTAAATGTAAAATTCAAAATGACTATGGAACTTTGGCTATAGAAAATCCTAAGGATGCTAAATTTCATGCAAGTATTTTAAAAGCATGTCTTTTGAACTTCAAAATTACAAAGAGTTTGTTATAAAAGTTTTTAAAATGAATAATCTTATGCTTTGAAAAGTGTAAATGTTAACAAAGCTGCAGTTCTTTATAAAGAATATGGAAGAATCTATTTTAATAAAGAGAATTATATATTACTTCCACAAAAATTTAAAAATTTAAAACTTTTTTAAAAAACTTGATGTCTAAATATTATAAGAAGTGTTAAAAAGTAATAATATAATCCCCCCAAAAAAGAGTCTCTATCCCCCCTCAGAGGCTCTTTTTATTTTTTATAAGTAAGCCTAAGAATATATTAAGTAAGTTATAAAGAGAAATAATATAGCAAATAGAATGGAAAATACAAAAAGTCCGACGATCGGACTTTTTGTATTTGGATTTGAAAGCAAAAAAGAAAGCCTCTTGGGGAATAGAGGCTCTCTTTAGGGGCTATTGATTTACTGTAATCATATTTTGGTGCATTTTATTCATGTGGTTAGCTTTGATTTGATAAAGCTCATTATTTAATTTTTCAACTTTTTTCATATCTGGATTTGAAGTATTCATAATTTTTCTAATTTGTAATTGCTTTTCTTGCATTTTTATCATATCGTTTTGCATCTCTTGTCTTAATTCAGGAGACATATTATTCATCATATTTCCATTCATATGAGAACCACTTGTCATTCTATGTCTTCCATTTATCATTCCACTTCCCATAGAACCCATTGTTCCACCCATTCTTGCAAAAGATACTGCCGATAAAACTAAAACTCCAGCTAATAATAATTTTTTCATTTAAATCACTCCTATTTTTATCTAATTTTTTTATTTTTTCTTTAAGATTCTAGTAAATTTAGACTTCTTGAACTGCTTTACAATTTATAGTATCAAAGATTTGTTTCAGATTTATGTCATTATTTTTATTTTTGTATTTTAGAAAAAGTCCGCTGAGCGAATTTTTTACATGGCGGAGATTGCAGCTAGAAGATAAATAAATATATTTCCACCTAAACTTTAAAAAAATTATGGTAGATAATATGTCTTTCATAGTTGCGAGCTTATTTGGCTGTGGCCTTGGGCACGAGGTCCTAAGACCGAGTAGAGACCCATCCCAAAGCGAGCCTCTTGAGTTAGCAGTAAATATATTTTATCTTTAATTTTATTTAGTGATTATGTATAATCATATTTAAAGATGTCATTATTTGTAAGATGGATTATAATTAAGTAGATTAATAATAAAATATTTATAAAAAAGGGAGCATCAAAAATGAAAAGATTATTAGAAAAAATATCGAGCTGTGAAAATATAAAAAGATGTTTAAAGGGAGATTCCGCAAATCCATGTTACAAAATAGTTACAAATTAAGATAAAGAAAACTTTCAACTACCGGAACCTTAGAATAGAGATTTACAAAATGCTCCTATTATAATATTAGGTTCAAATCCATCAATAAATGAAGAGGAAATGTATCCAGATAATTCTTGGAGTATTGATGAAAAATTTAAATTTCATTCAGAAAGATTCTCAGGAAAGTGGACTAAAGATCAAAAGTATGTAATGCTAAAAGATGAAAGTTATGATATTAAAGCTGTTAGATTTCGGAGTAGTGTAAAAAATAGGGTTAAAGAAAAATTAGGAAAATTTTTATAAAAAATAATGCTTGGAGAAAATCTTGAAAATAAAAATAGAAGAAAAGATATTACAGTTAAAAAGTGTTAATTTAGACTTTATAGATATAAGTTTAAAAGATTTATTTAAACTAAAAAATAATAAAACTCTTTTAGAAACTTTAAAGCATAAAAAATATCAATCGATAAATTTAGAAGGATTTAGTGATGAATTAAAAATGCCTTTAGGATTATTTTTAGAAAGTTTAAAAGCTAAAGGAGATGAAAAATATAAATTATTTTTAAATAAATATGGTGATGCAGAATATTGTAAATTTAAAATAAATGATAAAGAGATTTGGAAATTAAAAGGAATATATTTTTATGTTTTAAATAATGAAATTGTGTATACAGGAAGATGTTGTGACTCATTTTATAAAAGAATTAATAATGGATATGGACGTATAAGTCCAAAAAACTGTTATAAAGATGGTCAACAAACAAATTGTCATATAAATAGTTTAGTGAATAAATATCATAAAAATATAAGTTTTTGGATTTATCCAATGATTAATGTAGAAGAGATAAAAGAATTGGAAGTTAAATTAATTAAATATTATAATCCTAAATGGAATATATCGTTAATTGATAAAAGTAATTTAAAGGAAGAAAACTATGAATGAAATTAAAAATAAATTAGAAAAAGATCTAGAAATATACAAAGTTATAAAAGTTAAATTTGAAGATAAAAACTATGAAATATATTTTAAAGATATTCTGCCTAAAAAAACAATAGTTCTTGATGAAAAGGGAAATGAATATTTTGGAATTGCAAGAAAGTTGTTGAGAATAAAAGCTTTAGAAATTAATTATCCTGGAGTTGATGAGGAAGGAACAATATATAATAAAAGCAAAGAATTAATAACAAATTCTTATTTTAGAAAAATATATAAAATGATAAATAATGAATAGTAATTTTTTCTTTCATAAAAAAATGTAGGGGGACTTGGTCCACCCCTGCCGCTCTTCCCCCCAAGCCCACCTTCAGGCATCCCCCGTTTAAGGTACTCCATTTTTGGTGGGACCGCTCTTAGGAATATCTTATTCCTTTCCCTCATTTTGCTCCTTCTGGGATAGAATCAGGCTCTTTTTTACTGAGGATGATAAATTATTCTAAATATATATTAAAAATTCAAATACATTTTTTTACTTATCTCACTAAATCCTTTTTTTTCATAAAAGGAAATTGTATTTGTGTTAAATGAATATACTGTTAATTCAATTCGATTGATATTTTTCTCCTTAGACCATTCTTTAACTTTTTCTAATAAAAGATTTCCTACTTTTTTATTTTGATGCTCATTTTTTACAGCTATGTTATCTAGTTGTACCCATTTACGTTCTTTTATAACAGGATGATCTATAGATTTTGCTATAAAACATTCAGTAAATCCAATAATTTCAGAGTTGTATTCTGCTACAAATAACTCTCGGTTAGGATCTTCAATAAGATCTTTTATATCAGATTCATCTCTAGAAGAAATTAATGGTTTTTTAAAAAGTTCAGGATGATTTTGAAGATGTAAATTATCTAACTCATCGTAAACTGAGCAAAGAGATATATAGTCTTCAATAGAAGCTTTTCTAATATTAATCATTATTACTTACCTCCATAAAAAAATTAGTTATAAATTTGTGATATTATACATTAATTTTAAATAATTAGCTATAAAAATACAAAAAATAAAAAAGTAGAGGGCAACCATCACAAATCCCTCTACTCACTGTTGAATATAAACCGTTCTAATAACCTTAAATCTTGTAACTATTGTCTTAAAAAAACTTTCTAAATAACAAAATACTTTACTGAACTTTAAATTTATTACTCTTATAATAGTTAGAAAAACAACTTCATGATTTAAAACATCTTTGAAACTGCGTGATGGTTATTTTACTGCTTGAAAATTATTAAATCCTTTTCTACCTTCTAACTATTATTATAATTGTTAGACGTTTTTTTCCTCGAAAAAAGTTTGAAAAGTTAGAATCTTTTAAAAAGTCCGCTGAGCGAACTTTTTGTATTATCATCTATGAATTAAAAATATAAATTCTTCTATAAAACTCTATTAACAAAAAAGGGAAAGAGCCTCTGGGGATAGAGGCTCTTTTTGGGGGGGATTAAATTATATTATTACTTTTAACACTTATAATATTTAGACCACAGATTTCTAAAAAAAGTTTTATTCTTTATTAAAAAATTTTAGTTTTTATGAAAATTGTTTAATTGAATATATTTAAAATTTTATTGCTTTTGATTTTTGAAATAAATAAAAGAGTCAAATAATTTTTCGAAACGTTCGTTTTTCGATCTCTGGAAGAAAATTTTAAAAAAAATAAAAAAATTTCTAATAGATAAATCTTAAATAAAAATGTTATTATTAAAACAGCACATTTTTTTACTAACTAGGAGGAAATTATAATGAAAAAAACACCACTAATTTTAGGAACATTATTAGCAATTGGATCTATTTCTTATGCTAAAGAAGTTGCGGTAGCACCAGTAGAGGTATCAAAAGAGGTTGTAGTAGCACCAGTTATAGTTGAAGAGGTAGCACCAGTTGTAGTTGCATACACACCACTATACAACATCTATGGAAAAGTAGGATTAGATGTATGGTCAGAGTATGATGAATGGAAGGGTGACATTGATGGTTATAGCTTTAAACAAAATAAAAAAGAGACTAAAGATTTAGGATTTGAAATAGCTTTAGAAGCTACTAGAAATATAACGAATAACTTTGAGCTAGGACTTGGAGTAGCTTATCAAAATCATGCTAAGCCAAAATCAAAAAAATTTAGTGATTCTGGAGATAATTGGTCTGAAAGATATGAATCAGAAATGCCTAAATATGATTCAGTTCCATTATATGCTATTGCAAAATATAATTTTGAAACTGGAACAGCATGGAAACCATATTTAAAAGCAACTTTAGGATATTCATTTAATTTTGGAGATAAAGATGCAAAAGATTGTGATTTTTATTCGTCAGGAGATTACTCATATAGTGATACATATAAATATAAAACAGATATTAAAAATGGATTATACTATGGTGTAGGTGCTGGAGTAGAGTATGAAAATTTCTTCGTAGATTTAATGTATCAAGTAAATCAAGCTAAAGCTAAATTAACAGAAGAATATGAAAATGAAAAATATGAAATGGGAAAGAAAGACTTTGATTACTCAAGAGTAACTTTAGGATTTGGATATAAATTCAGCTTTTAAATCAAAATTAATTAAAGGGATAAAGAATAATTATTCTTTATCCCTTTTTATAATAAATTTTTAAAAAATATAATTTCAAGCGGAAAATTTGTAAGTATTCAAAATTAGGGGGAGAATTGTGAGGAACATAAGCAACGAAGAAAAAAATTTAAAGAGGTATTTAAAAAATCATATTTCTTTAAATTTAGAAACAATGGTTAAATTTTTAATAACAGGAATGGTAGGATTTTCACTTACAGCTTGTGGAGGCGGGGGTGGAGGTGGAGGAGGAAGTCCTTCTGATTCAAAACCGCCAGTAGTAGATCCACTGCCACCAGTAGTAGATCCAGACGATTTAAAAACTACTGCAACAATCAATGGGAAAGAAGTTTTGATTGAATATAATAATTTTGATAATAATATAAAGCTAAATGGAGTAAAAGCACAAGTGGTGAATGAAAACTCTATTTTGATTACAGATGAAAATGAAACACACAAAGGAAATAAATTAGAAGGAATCATAATTTCTAAACTTAGAAATAAATACATGTTCTACAAAGATGGAAATCTTGTAGGAGTTTCTGATGGAGAAAGTGGAGTTGATTTAAAAAGATTACAAGAATATTTATCAAAAGGTGAAATAGATTTTAAAGATATGGAGAACATTTTTTCCGGAATTCATAAAGATATATTTTTAGAGGGATTAAATAATACACAAGAGAAAGAATTTGAAATTTCAGATTTTAAAAACTACAATCAGAATTATAATGAAATTTATAATAATCTTGAAACTACAATAACTTCAACTTCGGAAGATTTTAACAATAAACTTTCAACATTGGATACCTTAACGGAAAAAACTGATTTAGATATTAATTTAACACATACAGAACTTTATAATAAATTAACTAATACTGAATTAACTGAAATAAAAATAGATGGAAAAAATTATACTGTAATAAATGGAGATTTAGGAAATAAAGATTCAATTTTAGTAAATACAGAAATTCTTAATGGAACAATATGGGGACAAAACTCTTCAGAAAATGGTATAAATGTAAATTATGGTGAACTTATAGTTTCAAGAGATTATACAGGAGCAATTGGACAAAGAAGTGTTTCAGGAAATAATTATAATTATGGTAAAATAGCTGTTTTATCAAAAAATATTTATTCTCCAGAAGAAGAAAGCTTTGATTCATATGGACAAGTATCAGAGGGAAATAACTATAACTATGGAGTAATAGATATATCAACTATGATAGGAAGGTCATTCGGACAATATTCTAAGAATGGTAGTAATTATAATTATGGAGTTATTAATATTAAATCATCTGCTTCTAGCTTATATAACCAGTCTTACGGGCAATATTCTAAGAAAAATTATAACTATGGAAGTATTATATTAACTCCGACTAGCTACCACGGATCTTCTTATGGACAATATGCAGAAGAAAATAATTATAATTACGGTAGTATGGTAATGGAAGAAGCCTCTAATGGTCAAATTTCACTTAATTCAAATAACTACAATTATGGTCAAATAGAGGTAAATAATCAATCGAATTCAAATGTATATGGACAGTGGGGGTTCAAAAATTACAATTATGGTGAAATAAAAAATGCTTCTGAAGGACAAAAAGCTAACATAAGTAATTATAATTATGGTGTTATAAAAGCAACAAGATGGACCAAAGGAATAGGGCAACAATTAGGACATGCAGGATTAGGTAATTATAATTATGGAGATATTATAATATCTTCAGAAAATGATTTTGCTTATGGACAAGTATCAGAAAAAGATGGAAATAATTATAACTATGGAAATATTGTATTACAGGTATCTAAAGGAAATGATGCAATTGGCCAACGTCAAGAATATGACTATTTTAATAAAGGAAACAATTATAACTATGGATATATAGAAGTTTCTCCATTCTCAAAAGAAGAATATATTTCTTTATATGGTCAATATTCAACTAACGGAAGAGGAAATAACTATAATTATGGTCAAATTAATGCTTTTACAGATTCAGATTCTTCTGCATATGGTCAATACTCAAGTTCTGGAAATGAAGGAGGGAATAACTATAATTATGGAAATATCTTTGTAAAATCACTTGGAAGAGTTTATGGACAAAATATTTCACAGTATAGTTATAATAGTGATTATACTCATAGTTATTATGATAATTCTAATTATGGAAACATATATTTAGAAGGTAAGACAGGATATGGAATGTATAGCTATTCACCAAAAAATAATGTTTTTGTATCAAGTTATAATTATGGATTAATTGAAATAAATAATTCTCTTAATGATACTAATAAAGATGGAGTAATTGATGGAAAAGATTATGTTGTAGGAATGTATGCTGATGGAGTTGGAGCACGAGTATATAACTATGGAACTATAAGAACAAATGCCATAACTGGAGATAATATAATAGATAGTTTAGGAAATTCTTTTGATAAGGTATTTATGCAGGGGGTTAATGGTGGTCAGGTATATAACTACGGTATTCTTGAAAACACTAATGCTTTAGCTACTCTTTCTTTAGGTTCTGGAATAAACTCTTCAACATCGGCAGGGTATAAAGCAGCAGGAGACTTTAAGCTTGCAGGCGAGATGAATATCATGGCCGAAATAGGAAAAGGAGATTCTTATATAAAAGAAAACTTCATAACTGCAGGAGGAAGTATCACTGGATTAGAAAATCTTACTACTCAAGGAGTGTATGAGATTGCTATTTCTGAAAATAAAAATGAAGATAATAAAAATATTATTGATTTAACAATGAACAAAGTCAAAAATATTGAAGACACAGTTTCTGGTTATTATAGCAATTTAATTAAAAATGTAGGACTTGATAATTATGTTTATGGTGAAGGAAATGGTTCATCGAAATTTGCAGAATTAGTAAATAAACTTGTTTCAACAGGAAAAACAGCAGACCTTGAAAGTATTTTCTCTAATGAATACGCCAACCTAAATGGAGTTATTCTTGAAAATAGTTTAAGAAATAGTACTGCACAATCAAATTTAAAAGATACAAAGGAAACATATATTGAAGTTAACGGTGGAACTTATGATTCTGATTTTACAGGAAACGTAAGTGGAGTTTTAGCTGAAGACTATTTAGGGAGTTATAAGATTGGTATTTTCACAGATACTCAGAAAAAAGAATCTAAAAAAGTTTCAAACACAGTTTCTTACGATAGAGAATCATATTTACTTATGGGATCAAAATCTCTTTCTGAAAATACAGGATTAACATTATCATATGAATATTCAAAAAATAAATATGATAATGGTGCTAAACTTTCTACAAACTATTTTGGAGCTGGATTATATTCAGGTAAAAAGTTTGCTAGCTTTAACTATACATTCCTAAGTGATGCAATAATTGGTTTAAATACCATGGAAAGATCATCTACAGATGCAGACTTTAATTCATATTCTATTTCAATGACTAATAGAATAGAAAAGCCATTTGATTTATCTATGATGAATTTATCTGCAATAGGAGAAATAAAAACTACTTTATTTGGACATGAAAAAATAGAACAATCAGGTGCAGATCTTGAAAGTTCTAGAAATGTTACTGTAGATTCAAAAACTAATATTTCAAATAACTTAATATTGGGAATGAAAGGAAGTAAAAATTTCAATTCTTTAATTATATTTGATTTCTTTGCAGGATGCGAAAAAGAGTTAAATAATGTAAATGAATGGAGAGATACTTTTAGTTTAACTGAATTAAGAAGTTCAGAATATGCAACTCCAGTAAGAAAAGAAAAATATGGAGCAATTGTTGGTGAAATAGGAATTCAATTTAATCTAAATGATAACTTTACAATAAAAGGAAAAGTTTCTGGTGATTCTATCGGAGATAAAAAAGCTACGATGGGATTCCTTTATAAGTTTTAAGTTTAAAAAAGTACACTTTTGTGTACTTTTTTTATTAAGAGTTATTATATAGACAAATATCTAATATATTTATACCTGTTCTTCCTGGAGTATATCTTGCTTTTTATCAAAATGCCCCGATTCATCCTCTTTCTAATAGAGGACGAGGTTTTCTCGGGACGTTTTGATAAATAAAGAGAAATATATTTTTATAAAATTATAAAAGGAAATATAATAAAAGATGGTAGTATTATGTAACTATTAAGTAAAGGAGAGGATTTTTATGTCACTACAAAGTAATTTTGCTAAATTAGTTATATCTGGAAAAATTGAAGATATTTTAGCTAAGGATTCGTTGATTTGTTTTTCTTTTATCTCTCAAATGGATAATTGGAAAACTTTAGCAGAATATGGTGAATGGAAATTACAAATTAGTAGTAAAACTGGTATATGTAGGGTTATTGACTCACATATTATTAAAAAAGTTTCTTCTTCATTAGAGAAAATAGAAAAATTAATTAGTGATAAATTATAGGGCTAGGTATCTAGTCCTTTTTTATTTAAGAGTTATTTTAAAAAAAAACTTTTATTTTTATAAAAAATATAGTATTCTATATTGAACCACGATTCAAAAAAATAAAATTTTTATAGGAGGTATATGAAGAGAAGAGAAATTTATATTATAACTGGTTTGATAATGTTTTTATGTATGGGGACTATTTATTCCTGGGGAGTTTTTCAAAGACCTTTAATAAAAATTTTAGAAGAAACTAATGGAAAACATATTTCGTCTACAATGGCAGGAATGCCATATACAATATTTTTATTTTTTTATGCATTTAGTATGCCTGTAGCAGGATTGTTTATAAAAAAAATAAATCCTAAAATATTGGCTATATTGGGATCCTTTTTAATAGGACTAGCTTGGATTTTAGCTGGCTTTGCAAAAAGTATCGAATTTATTATTATAACTTATGGTATTCTAGGAGGAATAGGTGTAGGAGTTATTTATGGTATACCGATAGCAGTCGTAACAGAATGGTTTCCAGACAAGAAAGGATTTTCTGTAGGATTAACGCTTTTAGGATTTGGACTTTCTCCATTTCTAACAGCACCTTTGGCTAGTGAACTAATAATTAAATTTGGAGTATTTTCAACTTTTAAAATTTTAGGAATTTTATTTTTGATAATTTTAACTTTACTGTCATTATTTTTAAAATTTCCAGATAAAACTGAATATGAAAATGCCAATAAAAATATTGAATTTTTTAATGAAACTACTTCTAAAAATATGATAAAAACAACAAAATTCTATGCTTTATGGATATGCTACATGATTGGGACTTTTTGTGGACTCATGATAATTGGAATTTCAAGTTCTTATGCTCAAGAAATCATAGGTATAACTCCTTTAAAAGCTGCATTTTTTACTTCCTTCTTTGCTATATTTAATGGTATTGGAAGACCTTTATTTGGAGCAATAACTGATAAATTAGGAACTAAAAATGCAATTACAATATCATATATAACAATAATATTTGCAGGTATTATGTCATTACTATTCAAAACGAATATTTTTATATTTATGTTATCATTTTCAATAATATGGTTAAATTTAGGAGGATGGCTTTCTATAGCTCCTGCTTCAACAGTTAATATTTTTGGAAAAATTAATTATACCTCAAATTATGGAATTTTATTTACAGCTTATGGAATAGGAGCTATTACTCAAGGATTTGTAGGAGGTTATTTTAAAGAAACGTTTGGATCATATAATTATATTTTTTATCCAATTGTAATCTCCTGTATTTTGGGATTAATAATAGCTAGAGTTTTTATAAAAGATATTAAAAAATAAAAAGAGAGACTAAAAATCTCTCTTTTGCTTGTTAGAAAATTATTAAAATGTCAATAAAAAAATCTCTTATAGATAAACTCTATAAGAGATTGAAAAATTCAATTATTTTACAGAAGTGATATTTTCTGCTTGTAATCCTCTGTCACCTTTAACAACATCAAATTCAACTTCTTCATTTTCTTTTAAAGATTTGAAACCATCTTTTTTTATTTGAGAGAAGTGTGCGAATACATCTTTCCCATCTTCACCAGTGATAAATCCAAATCCTTTTTCTTCGTTAAACCATTTTACTGTACCTTTCATTTAAGTACCTCCGTTATTTTATTGTTAGTAACTATTTACTCAATAAATATAATTATAAAGAAGTACTTGTTAAAATAGTTCCTTAAAAATCTTTATCTACTTGTGTTATTTCCTTACTACAAAATAATTATAACATGTATATTTCAAAAAGTAAACATTTTATTTTAAAATATTTTATTTTGTTTAAAATGCTAATTATAAAAATGAATAACAGTATGGAAAAAGAACAAAAAAATCTTTAAATTAAATTTTTTAATTTAAGTTTAAATTCATCATCTATAAAAGCTGCATCAATACTATTAAAATAAAAATTTTTATAAATATCAAAATCTATATTAAAAGTATTTTTAATAACTGTATATTCATTAGTTAAAGTTGTATTTGAAACAGTCCTATTATCTGTGTTTATAGTTACTTTTAAATTATCTTTATAAAAATTTAGAAGTGGATGAGTTTCAATTGAGTTAACAGCTTTTGTTTGAACATTACTTGTAGGGCAGATTTCTAATACAATATTTTTATTTTTTACAATATCATACGCTTCTTTACAGCTATTTATATAAATTCCATGACCTATTCTTTCTGCACCGAGAGTTTCAATTGCTTCTAAAACATTTTCTCCTATTCCTGTTTCTCCTGCATGAATAGTTATTCTATAACCTAATTCTTTTGCTAATGAAAATGGTTTTATAAATTTTTTACAAAATCCATGCTCCTCATTTGCACATAAATCAACAGCTACGATACCATTATTTAAATATTTTTTTCCAATATCAATAACTTCATAGATAGTTTCAGCAGGCATATGTCTTAAAAATGATAGAATTAAATTTCCTTTAATATCATATTTTTTTTCACCATCATTAATTCCATCTAAAACACTTTTTATAATCTCTTCGATACTTAAATTAGAAGCAGTATGTAATAGTGGAGCAAATCTGATTTCTATATATTTTATATTTTCTTTTGCAGAATCCTCCATTAATTCAAAAGCTATTCTTCTTAAATTTTCTTTAGATTGCATTAATTTTATAGGAATTTCAAACCTTTCTAAATATTTTTTTAGAGAGCTACATTCTATAGGAGCAATTAGTATATTTTTAATATAATCTATTTCATAGCTAGGAAGATCTAGTCCTTGCTTTAAAGCTAATTCAAGAACTGTTTTAGGTCTTATGCTTCCATCTAAATGACAATGTAATTCTATTTTAGGTAATTTTTTTAAATTCATATTTCCTCCTTAAAATTTTAAAAGTTTATAAATAAAAAAATTCCTGTTACAAAGAAAATACATCTTTTTCTAGACATATTTTCTTCGTAAGCAGGAATTAAGGTTCCACGGTAGATACCCCCATACCTATTAATGGGGTTATACGAAGTTTTATTATTAAGTTTAATAAATTATATTTATGCTATTATATGAAAAAATAAGTTAGATGTCAATAAAAAATAAAAATGATTACAGTAAATATTAAAGGAAAAAATAACTATACTAAGTATATTCGACCAGTATTATATTTTGTTAGAAAGTTAAGGTTAAATAAAAAGAGGAAGTGGTTTATTATGAAATGTAACTGTGAAGAAAAAGAAACTTTAAAAAGATTAAATCCAGATATTGAAGGAGATGCTAGTGAGGTTATTGAAGAGGAGATACAAGAGACTATAGAGGACGATTTTATGGAAAATATAAAGGTTTATGATAATCTAATTTTTCCTGAAGGATTAGAAAAAGTTGGAGAAACACCTTGGATGACAGAAAAAACTGTATTTCCAGATATTTTAAAAAGACATATGGCTCCAAAAGATAAGTTGGGATATCTTCTTGTAAAAAAAGGTGAATTAGAATTTGTATGGGAAGATGAAAAAGAAAGAGTATATACTGTTAATCCTAAACATCCACTTATTATATATCCAGAAAGATATCATCATGTTATATTAATAGGTCCAGTGGAATTTAAAATTAAATTTTATAAATTTGATTTAGATATTATCAAAGATATGAATGCACTTAGACCTGGAGAAAATTTTATAAAACATAATAAATAACTTAAAACTTTTTAGATAAAAAAAATCGTCTAATAATTAAAATAATAGTTAGAAGGAAGAATAGAAATTAAATGAAGTAATGAAAAATAGCCATCACACAGTTTCAAAGATGTTTTAATTTTTAAAAGGAGGAGTTTTTAATAGATTTTAACAAATCATGAAGTTGTTATTCTAGCTATTATGTGAGGTAATAGATTTAAAGTTAGTAGATTAATTTATTTTTTAAGAATTTAAAGAAATTTTTACGAGTTTTAAAATTATTTAAACGTAATTAGATTTAGTAGTAAAGTAGAGGAATTTGTGATGGTTGTTCTCTACTTTTTTTTTATAAATAAATATAAATATTAAAGAAAAAAGAGCTGAATTCAGCTCTTTTTTCTTTAATAGTCATTTTGAAAATATTTGATAACGAATAAGAGGCGTGTGAAGTTCCTCTATTACTAATCGAATCAAGAAGGTTATTATGAGAAGTTTGATAAAACTTCTAAAAATATATTCTGTTATTATAATTAAATTCCTTTTTTGAATTAAAAATAAATTATTTCATAAAAATTGAAAAAAAAGAACAATAGAGAGAAAAAAGACTAAACTATTGAGGAGAGTAGAATATTAACACCCCCAAATTTTAAATTTATTTATAAAATATATAACTATTTAAAAGGAGATTAATTATGGAAGACAGAAATACTCAAACAAAAAAAGTAAAAAATATTTATTTATTAAGTTTAATTGAAACAATTGTATATTGCTTAGGAATATATTTGATTTTTTTCCATTTTAGTTATTTTAAATTAGATTTTTTAAATATGAATCCACATCCATTAATGATAATAGTAGCTATTATAGCTTTAAGATATGGTGTTTATAGTGGTATAGTTGCAGCTTCAGTAGCACTAATAGTTTACTTTGTAGCTTATGTACAAATAGGTAACGATCCTGTGATATTTTTTTATTCTATTGAGTATTATAAATATATTATGATTTTTTTCTTTACAGGATTAGTTCTAGGAAAAATTAATGATAGAAATAAACAAAAAATAGATGAGTTAAAAGTTGAAAATCAAGATATTAATCAGGCTTATAGACATCAAAATGAAAAAAATAAAAAATTAATAAAAGTAAATGAAAACTTAGAATATCAAATAGTAAATAGTAAAGAAAGTATAATAACACTTCATCATATTTTAAATTCAATGAAAAATAAAGATATAGAATCAATTTATCAAGAGGCTGTAAATCTTATAGAAAGATATTTAAAGTGTGAGTTTGTATCATTACATCTTTTTGATGAAAAAAAAGAAAATTTGATATCAAAGATAGAAGCTGGAGAAAAAATAGCTAATTGTATTTTAGCAGAAAATAATAATTTGGAAATCATTAAACAGCTGTTAGCTGAAAAACAACCAATTGAAATCTTAAAAGAGAATAAAGAGAATAAAGTAATTTATTACGCAGCTCCTATAATAAACTCAGGAGAAGTAATTGGTATCTTAAATATTCAGACTTTTGAAAATAATAATCATGGAAAGTATATGTTTCAATTATTCAAAATAATATCAGAGTGGATAAATCATTTTTTAGATTTATCTTCTTTAAATAAAATTTAAATGAGAGGGAAGGCTATGAAAAAAAAATACAGCTACAATTTTATTTTAATAATAATTCTTGTTATAGTTTTGGGATTTCAAAAATTTAGAGTAGAAAATATAGAAGATTATTTTTCTTTAAAGCAAAGTTATAATTATAAACTATCTCAATTAGAAAATGGAAATTTAGAAATAAAAAATCCACAAAAATATTTGGTTTTTTATGATGAGACATCAGAAGTTTCAAGAAAAATTTTAGAAAGATGGAAAGCAACTATGGATTTTTCAAAAGTTAAATATGACTTACAATCTGTGGATAGTCAAAGTAAAATAAATTTTAATGATTATACAGGTGTCGTTTTTACTAATGAAGATTTTATGGGATTTCAAAAAATAAATTTTATTGAAATACAAAATAAAGTAGAAAATGGGATGTCATTATTTTTTTTAACTAGATCTTATTCTAATCCTTTTTCTAAAATTGCTGGTATAGAAAAAGTCAATAATTTCACAGAAGCTAAAGGACTAAAATTTAATAAAGATATTTTTCCAGGTTTTAAAGAGATAGTTGTAGAGGGTGAGGTAATTGAAAACTCATCTTTAGACTTAAAGTTATCTCAGGAAGCAAAAGTTATTGCAATATCTAAAAAAAATATACCGATAATTTGGGAAAAAATGTATGGAAAAGGAAGAGTTATTTATATAAATGGATCAATGTTTGAAAGCAAATTAGCTGAAGGAGTTATGAAGCAACTCGTTGCATATGGAACTGAAATAACAGTGTTGCCAGTTTTGAATTCTAAATTAGTTCATTTTGATGATTTACCAGCTCCTATTTTTGACAAGCACCATGAACCTATTTTTGCAGAATATAGAATGGGTACAAAAGATTTCTTTGACAATATTTGGTGGAAAGATATGGAAGGGATTGCACTTAGAAATAATCTTAAGTATACCACTTTTGCTATTATGCGATATAACGATGCTGTTAGTAAAGAAGCGATTAAAGAAGTGAGTAAAAGAAATTTTGAAAGTTTAAGTAGACAAGGAAGAAATATTATTAAACAAGGAGGAGAAATTGGAATTCATGGTTATAATCATTTTTCATTAGGATTAATAGATGAAATGGATTATAAAGAATACAACTATGCTCCATGGAAAAGTATTGAAGATATGAAAGTAGGATTAAGTTATTTTAGAAAAGTTTTTCATGAAATGTATGGAGAACAGGTAAATAAATATGCTTATGTAGCTCCAAGTAATCTTCTTTCAAAATCAGGAAAGAAAGCATTAGTTGAGACATTTCCAAATTTAAAGAGTTTAAGTGGAATTTTTTATGCAGAAGAAAAAGAGCCAGGACTTTTAGTTCAAGAGGTGGGGAAAGATCCAGATTATCCCAATTTATATTCACTTCCAAGATTTTCATCAGGACTTTTTAAAGAAGATAAAGAGATGTGGTCAATTTATAATTCGATAGCTTCTTATGGATATGTTTCGCACTTTTTACATCCAGATGATATTACTGATGAAGAAAGAGGAAGAAATAAGTTGTGGAGCACATTGAAAGATGGATTCGAAAGTATATTTGTGGCGATAAATAAGAACTTTCCTTTATTAAAACCTTCGACACAAAGTGAATTGAATTATGATTATTCAAAATTAGAAAATATTCAATTAGATTATGAGCTAGAACAAAATAATCTATCAATAAATATAAAGAATTTTTGTGGTCCTATTCAATCGTATGTGAGATTAAATAAGAAAAAAATATTGCAAATAGACGGAGCAAACTATCGATTAATGCAAAAAACAGATGATTATCATCTTTATTTAGTTGATCTAGAAAATAAAGAAATAAAAATAAAAGTGGGTGATGCATGATGGAAAGAAAAGAAATTATTTTAACAAGTATAGCACTATTATTAGAGATAATCTTAGGAGTTATTTTATATAAAGATGGTACTATAAATCAATTTATTAAGCTTCATACTATAATAATAGCAATTATCTACACAATTAATTTTAAGTATTTTAAAGAGAATGGTGGATATTTTGATATATTCATAATTTTAATACCTATTTTAGGTTTCTTATTTTTATTATTTCATGAAGTAAATTTTTTCTCTAAAGGATTAAAAGCTGAAATAGAAAAAAATGATTTAGAAAATAAAAGTATTAAAGAGAAAAAAATATTAGAATTACATGAAAGCAAAAATTTACTTGGAGCTCATGATTCACTTTTAGTTGGAGGAGTTCATGATAAAAAAAATATGATTTTAAAAGCAGAGGCTTTAAATTTAAAAATAAGAGTAGAGGTTTTAAAAAAGGCTTTAAAAGATGACGATATGGAAGTTATTCATTATGCTGCTACGGAATTAAATAAATTAGATGAGAAATTTCAAAATAAAATTAAAGTGTTATCTAAACAAATAGAAAAAAAAGAGGAGCTTTTAAAAAAATATATAGAATATTGTGAATCTGGACTTCTTGAAAGCAATATATTGGAATATTATCAAAAAAAATTAAATAATCTTTCTAGAGAAATAGAGGAGGAGAAATGTCTAAAATCTGTTTAATCTGCGAAGGGTCATATCCTTATGTTGTGGGTGGAGTTTCATCATGGGTCCAAGAGCTTATAACATCTAATCCTGAGCATGAGTTTAAATTAATTTGTTTAGTTCCTAATGAAGAATTTATAGATATAAAATACAAATTACCTAAAAATTTAAAAGAAATAAAAAATGTAATTTTAGAGTCTGAAAATAAAAAATCAACAAAAAATTTTATAAAAAATAAAAATCTAAAATCAAAAGAATTTCAAAATAAAATCGAAAAATTGATGGATTTTAAAAATGCTAATTTTGTTGAAATAATGGATATAATAGATTCTTTAAATGAAAAGGAATATGGAACAGCTTTTGAAATAGTTACAAGTAAAGGGTTTTGGGAGGCTCTTGTAGAATATTATAAAAAACATTTTTCCCATACTGGGTTAAATATTTTTTATTGGACACAACAAAATATTTTTACGACACTTTTAAAATTAGCTCAATTAGATATTCCAGAAGCAGAAATATATCATCCAATCTCAACAGGGTATGCTGGATTTTTAGCAGCTTTAGCAAGTTATAGAAAAAAAGGAAAAGTTATATTAACTGAACATGGAATTTATCCTAGAGAAAGAGAAGAGGAAATTCTTGGTGCAAACTGGGTAGATAAAGATTTGAAGAAAATATGGATTGATTTCTTTTATTTTATGTCTACTTTATGCTATGAATCAAGCGATAAAATAGTGTCTCTTTTTTCTCATAATAGAAATCTTCAAATAGAAAATGGAGCAGATCCAAATAGATGTATTGTTGTAGCAAATGGTATTGATAATGAAATTTATTCAAAAATTCAGAGAGAAAAACAAGAAAAATTTAGTATTGGTTCAGTTTTAAGAATAGTACCTATTAAAGATGTTAAAACTATGTTAAAGGCATATAAAATAGTTGCTGAAAGTAGAAAAAATACTCATCTTTATCTTATTGGACCAACAAATGAAAACGAGGATTATTTTAAAGAATGTGTTGAGATTGTAGAACAATTGGAGTTGGAAGAAAATGTAACTTTTACAGGAAGGGCTGATGTAAAAGAGTATTATAAATTTCTTGATTTACAACTCTTATCATCTATATCTGAAGGTCAACCTTTAAGTATTTTAGAAGGATTAGCCGCAGGGATACCTTGCATATCAACAGATGTTGGAAATTGTAGAGAGTTAATACTTGGAAAAAAAGATATAGGAGAAGCAGGAATGATAGTTCCGCCTACCTCATATGTAGAATTAGCTAATTCAATAATTAAATTATATGATGATGACGAAAAAAGAGTTCTATTTGGAATGAATGGAAAAAAAATAGTTGAGAAATATTATACAAAAGATCAATTTATAAAAAATTATAAAAGTTTATATGATAATTTAGTGGGGAGGGGATAATATGGCAGGAATAGGATTTGAGTTAAGAAAAATGTTTTCAGAAGATAATACAGTTTATGAAAATGTAAAAGCAATAAGCTATTCGACAATAGTAAGTGTAGGGCCATGGATTTTTACTATAGTTACATTAAATATTTTTAATATGATAGGAAAAAAATATATTTTCCAAATTCAAGAGAGACAAATTCTTATGGCAACAATAGTTTATTCGTTTATATTTTCTCAAATTTTCTCAAGTCCATGGCAATATCTTATAACTAGATATGTTGCAGATTGTATATATAAAAATAAGCAAAACCAATTGAGGGGGATATTTTCAGGAATAACTAAGCTTATATTTATTGTTTCTTTTTTAGCAGGAACTATATTTATGAGAAGTTCTCATTTCCCTCAATATTTTAAATACACATCAATTCTTTTATTTTCTTTACTATCTAGTTTATGGATAGCTATGAACTTTGTTAGTTTGTTAAAAGATTATAATTTTATAATTAAAATGTATATATCGGGAAATTTAATTTCGCTAACTTTAGGAGTTTTATTTTTAAAATATCCTATTTTAAAACCTTTTACAGAGTATCCATCGTATAGTATTTTATTAGCTTATACAATTGGAATATTAATAACTTTTACAGGTATTTCAATGCAGCTAATGGCATCTTTTGAAAAAATAAATAGCAGCGAATTTAAATTTGTAAATTATTTAAATGGGTATATTTCATTAGTAATTACAGGTATATTTTTTGTACTTGGAACGTGGAGTCATATTTTTATAAATTGGACAACTGAAAATAGTTTTAAAATAGGAGGAGTTTTTATAACTAATCCAGATTATGAGATTGCAATATTTTATGGTTTTTTAATAATGATACCAACTCTAGTATATTTTATGATATTTATGGAGACAAAATTTTTTCCTTTTTATAAAAAGTATTATTTTTTAATTAATAACAATGGTAATTTAGATGAAACTGAAAAAGAAAGAGAAAAAATGATAAAAACTTTAAGAAGTGAAATATTTTATTCAATGGAATTACAATTTTTAATATCTATTTCATTTATTTTATTATCAAAAAGCATATTTACATATTTCAAAATAGAGTATCATCTTTTAGATTTATTTAGAATTTCAGTGTTTGGAGCTTATTGCTCAGTTTATGTTTCAATTTTTCTGATAATTTTATTATATTTTGATTCTAGAAGAGAAGCTTTAATAATATCTTTAGTTTATGTATTTTTAAATACAATTTTCAGTTGGTATTTTACAAAATTAGGACCTGAATATAGTGGTTTTGGATTTTTTTTAGGATCTTTTATAGCACTTCTATTATCTGATATTTTATTAAAACAAGTTTTAGAAAATTTAAACTATGTAACTTTTTATAGACAGAATTTTATTAATTTATCTAGAAATAAAAAACTTGAATTTTTAGAAAGTCTTTTAAATAAAAAAATATACATGGTTTTAGTTTTTATCTCTATGATTTTTTTAACAGGATGTAGCTCATATGATAATAGAGGATTTAATACAAAAACAGGAAGAAATTGGCATACTATGGGGAAATTCGATGTATTAGGATATGATGTTAATGGCTATACTAGAGATGGTCTTGATAATAGAGGATTTAACCAAGAAGGATGGCATAAATATACAGATTCACCATATGATTATTATGGATTTGATTTTGCAGGAATTCATAAAGATACAAAAACTAAATATAACGAGAGAGGATTTAATCAAGAAAAAATTCATAAGAAAACTAATCAAGAATATGATGAATTTGAATTTGATTTTGTAGGAATTCATAAAAAAACTAAGACAGAATATAATGAAGAAGGTTGGAGTTTGTATGGATTAAATAAAAATACTAAAGATTATTTTGATCAAAATGGTTATACTCAAGACGGATATGATAAAAGAGGGTTTAATCAAAATGGATGGAATAAATATACAAATTCTTTGTATGATTATTATGGATTTAACTGGAAAGGTATTCATAAAGAAACAAGAACTAAATATAACGAGAGAGGATTTAATCAAGAAAAAATTCATAAAAAAACTAATACAAAATTTGATGACTTTAATTTTGATTTTGCAGGCATTCATAAAGAAACAGGAGAGAAGTATGATAAAGAGGGTTGGACATGGTATGGATTAAATAAAAATACTCAAAGTTATTATAATAAACAAGGTTATAATAAAGAGGGATATAATAAAGAGGGATATAATAAAAATGGATATGACCAAAATGGATATGATAGAAATGGAATAAATATAGCTGGTTATAACTTAAAAGGAGAATTTAAAGAAAAATTAGTTGAAAAGAATATCGAAGAATATGATGCACAAGGTTATAATTCTGAAGGAATTGACAAAGATGGGTATGATAAAATGGGGAGGTATATAGGTGGATAAAATTAGGTATAAATTACTATTATATATTTTAATCTCTTGTAAATTAATGGCTGTAGGAGTAGAAATATTAAATTTTTACGAAGAGATACCAGAGAATAATATTTTAAAATCGTATTTAGAAATAGAAAAAACAAAAGAGTATGATTATCAAAAGTGGAGAATTGCTCAAGGAAACTCACTATTAGGTAAAGACTATAAATTAGATTATGAGGTTATTAGAAAAAAGGATAAAGTAGAATATCAGAGTGGAAATAGCAAGGGATGGGAAAATGAGTTTGCATTATCTAAAAAATTTAAAGAGTATCAAATTTTTTCTAAAACTTGGAGTAATGAAATTGGTGTTTTATGGAAGTATGAACAGTTAGATTATCCAGAGCAATTTGGAACCGATATAGCAAGAGATAAATATTCGATTAGATATCGAATGAGAACAAACTCTGATTTTGGAAAAGGTGGAACTTATTGGGGAGTTGATTTTTTAGGCTCAATAGTAGAAAATGAAAAAAAAGATGGAGAGTCAGCGGAAATTAATATAGTTGGAATGACTAACTTAGGTTATGGATTTCAAACTTATACAACACTGTTTAATGAGTATTTAAATTATGGAGTAAGTAGTGGAGCTTATTTAATGAGAGTTGAAAATATAACTAAATGGTCTTATGAGCTAAGTGAACACTTTCTATTTTCTATAGAAGCTAATACAAATTTATATGAATATTTTGGAGATACTGATTATGAATATAGTTTAAAATTTAATATAGCACCTTATTTACAATATAGTTTTGAAATATTAGAAAATGTTAGAGGCTTTGCAAAAATAGGAATAGGCGGATATGAATATGAAGATTGGAAAGCAAAAGAATATAGAAGTAAAAAATCAGGATATTATTTTAATTCTTATGCTGGGATTCAATATGTTTGGTAAAAATAAAAGAAAGAGCAAAGCTATAGTTTAACTATATTTTTCAAAACTCTACATTTGTAACCTTCCTCTTCTTTACAGTTAATTTTAAATATGTTATTATCGAAACATAAAAAATTAAAAAATTTCGTTATTTTAAATTAAGCAGGAGGAAAAATGACTGAAAGAGAAAAAATGTTAGCTGGTTTATTATATGATTGTGGAGATAGTGAGTTATTGGATCAGTGGCATAAAGCAAAAAATTTGATTAGAGATTATAATCAAATAGATTCAAATAATTTAGAGGAAAAAAATAGAATATTAACAGAGTTATTAGGAGGAAAAGGAAAAAACTTATGGATTACAGCACCTTTTTTTGTAGATTATGGAAATAATATTTACTTTGGAAATAATTGCGAAGTAAATATGAATTGTACATTTTTAGATGATAATAAGATAACTATTGGTAATAATGCATTGATTGCTCCTAATGTTCAAATATATACAGCTTTTCATCCTTTAAATGCTAATGAGCGATTTGGAGAGATAAAAGAGAATGGAACATTTGAATTTTGCAAAACACAAACAGCACCAGTAACAATAGGAGATAATGTTTGGGTAGGTGGAGGAGCAATAATTTTACCAGGAGTAACAATAGGAAATAATGTTGTTATAGGAGCCGGAAGTGTTGTAACTAAAGATATTCCTTCTAATTCTGTAGCATTTGGAAATCCTTGTAGAATCATAAAAAAATTGACTAAATGACCATAAAAGATTAAATGAAAGTGATCAATTATGCAGTATTGACGAAATTAATGCTATGCTTAGAGATTCTAGTGTGAAATCTTTGGATAGAAAAATTTTAGAAAATTATGATATTAACGATTTAGATATAATAACTATTGAAAAGTACAGATTAAGAATGAGAGAAGTGTATCCAGAAAGTCATTTTAACAATATTGATAATTTAGATGAGTTTTTAAAAAGTATTGGAGTTATTATAAAAAATAGAAATACGGGAAAGTTTGAATTGACTTTAGGTGGTCTTCTTATGTTTGGAAAAACAATTAGTATAAAAAGCTATTTACCTCATTTTCATTTGGAATATATAGATAAAAGTGATGCTAAATATGATAGATAGGTTGATAGAATTATATATGATGGAACGTGGGGAGAGGAAAATTTATTCAATTTTTATACTGCTGTAATAACAAAGTTAGAAGCTATTGTTATAACAATTTCAAGTACACATAAGTAGACTTTTGTGTACTTTTTTTATTAATAAATTTTAGAGTATAAAATATACTTATTTTTTATTTTTAGATTTAAATCTATAAAAGTTTTTATATATAATACTTTTTTCACAAAAATTATATAATATTTTTGAAATTTAAAGAAGGATGGTTATATTGATGAAATACTATTATGCTAGAGTGTCTTCTGAATCACAGAATTTAGATAGACAGGTGGAATATTTTAAAGAGCTAGGAGCTAATCCGAGAACAATTTTTCAAGAAAAGAGGTCTGGAAAAAACTTTGAAGATAGAGAAATATGGAACGAACTTTTGCTAGAGTGGATTAAAGAAGGGGATACTGTTGTTGTTAAAAACCTTGATAGAATTGGACGTAATGCTAAAGAGGTTCGAGAGTGTTTAATTGATTTAGCTCAAAGGGTATTGCAGTTGAATCTTTAGATCAGGCATATTTAAATGACTTTTTAAGAGAAAACCTTATTGGAAACCAAAGGGGTTAAGTTTGGAAGAACTAAAAATGACGAATATAGACAAAAGGTTTAACGAAATATACCCTCTTACTAGGGATAAAGATAACCCTAATTATCTTCCAGTTAAAGATGCTATTAAGGCAATTGGGTTTTCAAAAGCCATGTTTTATAAGTTAATAGATGAAAAAGGTGAAAAATAGGAGGGGAAAATTTCCTCTCCTATCACTTTTTAATTATATAAGGAAAGTATAGAAAAAATTTAGGCAAAAAAATACTGAAAAATTTGAGTTAAATGAAAAAAGTTAGTATAATAAGGTCCAAATATTACGAGATTCAAATGAACCTTAGCAATCCAATATATGGAGTTAAGACAAATAAATCTGTTTTCTCGTAAAATATTCCTAGTAATAGTCTATTTTAATAGCGATAACCAAGCATTAAACTAAATAGACTTAAAACTCAATCTATTAGAAGGTAGGGAAACCCTTAGAGTTTGGTAAATTTAGGAAGCTCGTAAAAGTTCCTACTACCCAAGAATCCCACGACTTTGGTCGTGTGGAGTGTCAAAAAATGTTTCATCAGTATTTATTAATTCTTCAAGTTTCTCTAAAAATCTTTGAAGATAAAAAGCATCACAAACTGCATGATTAACCTGAATAGATAACGGAATTAAATATTTTTCATTCTCTAAAAAAAACTTCCCAAGGGTAAAGATTGGAAAAAAATAATCATATCCATTTTTTAAATTTAAATTAAATCCATCAAAGGTAAACCATGGTTCCATTGAAATTGAAAAGCTATTTTCAGGAACGTTATCTTTTCCTATTAATTTTTGAATATGCCCATATTCTGTTGTATCATAAATATAAGAGTTATAAAACTCCGAATAAGAATTTATTGAATCACTCCAAAGATTAGTAAATAATTCATTTCCTTTTTTTAGATAAGCATAACAAGGATATAGAGTTTCATAAATCCCTAAAATACCTTGAGAATTTTTATTCGTTCTAAATTCTTCAAATTGATTAACAGTTTTGGTTAAAGTATAAATTAATGCTGGATAAACTTTTAAATTCAACTTTTTAATATTAGTAATATCAAGTTTTAAAGTTATACTTGCAGTGCATGGTTCATTTTTAGTAAAATGTTCAAAATATTCTTTTCTTTTCCATTCTTCAATATTAATTTCTTTAAAAAACATATTAACTCTCCTTATTAGATTAAGTCGTGATTTAATTTGCTTTATTTTACTCCTTTAATTTAAAAATCCTTGTATATTTTTTAATTTACTTTTGCTATTAATCTTGGAACAATATTATTAGTAGTATTAATACCAAATTTTTTTATATATTCTATAAAATTGCACCATTGCACCTAAAAATTCTGGATATGTCTTTAATCCATTCTCAAGGGCTACCTTTAAATCATTATTTGGTAACTGTACAATTTCCAAAAGGAAGTGAATTCACAATATACCCAATAGTAAAATTTCCTTTAGCGATAGATTCTTGTAATGTTTTATTTAATTAGAATATTATATTATTTTTTATAAATTTATTTTAGTAATATTATTTAAAAAAACAAATATAAGAACAATAAAAAAGGAAGAAATAAATTCATATTGTATAACAACGCAAAATTAATTAAATTACTTTATATCACTAATATATATAATAAAATAAGGAGGAGAATTTATGAAAACAGCACCATTAGAAGGAATTAAAGTTATTGACTGGACACAGGTACAATCTGGACCGGCTTGTACACAATTATTAGCTTGGCTTGGAGCGGATGTTATTAAAATTGAGCGTCCAGGAACTGGTGATCCAACAAGAACACAAATGTTAGATATTCCAGATTTAGATGCATTATATTTTTTACAACTAAATAGTAATAAAAGATCAATAGAGCTCGATGCAAAAACACCCGAAGGAAAAGAAATTTTAAAAAAACTTTTACAAGATGCAGATATATTTGTTGAAAATCTTCATCCAGGTGCTGCTGATAAATTAGGATTTTCTTGGGAAGAAGTTCATAAATTAAATCCTCGTTTAATATATGGTACAATCAAAGGATTTAATCCAGAGTCACCATATGCAAATGTTAAAGCTTTCGAACCCGTTGCTCAATGTGCTGGTGGAGCGGCAGCTACAACAGGTTGGTGGGAAGGAGAACACAATATTCCAACTCAATCTGGTGCTGCTTTAGGAGATAGTAATACTGGAATGCATCTAGTTATTGGTCTTCTTGCAGCTTTAATGCAAAGAGAAAAAACAGGTGAAGGATGTTTTGTATATCAATCTATGCAAGAAGCTGTATTAAATTTATGTAGAGTTAAACTTCGTGATCAATTAATATTAGAGCACACTGGAGAAATTAAGCACTTCCCAGGATATCCAGAATATAAGGTTGGAGATACTGTTCCACGTTATGGAAATGCAGAAGGTGGACAAGTTCTTGGTTGGTGTTATAAGTGTAAAGGTTGGGAAACTGATTCTAATGCTTATGTATATATAGTTCTTCAAAATGAAGATAAAGCTTTTGATAAAGCTTGTGAAGGTATGGGAATAACAAAATGGATAAATGATCCTAAATTTAATACTCCTGCTGCTAGAAATTTAGTAAAACAAGAAATTTATGCTGAAATTGAAAAATATACAATAACAAAAGATAAGTATGAAGTTATTAGTGAATTAAGTAAATTTGGTGTTCCATGTGGACCAGTTTTAAGCATTGCCGAAATTGAAAAAGATGAATCACTTCATAAATGTGGAACTCTTGTAAAAGTTCCACAGCCAAAACGTGGAGAATATTTAACAATTGGTTGTCCTCAAAAGTTTTCTAACTTTACTCCTGAAATAAAAAGTGCTCCATTATTAGGTGAACATACAGATGAAATATTAAAAGAAATTGGATATTCTGATGATGAAATAAAAGAATTTCGTGAAAAACATGTTGTATGTAAATAAATAATTAGATTTTGTGGTAACCAAAATCGATTACCACAAAATCACCTTAACTATTTTTTATTAAAGGAGGGTTTTTATGTCTACTGTTCAGAATGATCAAATTGATAACATAACAGATGGAATGCATCTTCTAGTCCAAGCATTTAAAAAAAATGAAATTGATACAATTTATGGATTAGTTGGAATTCCTGTAACAGACTTAGCAAGACATGCTCAAGAAGAAGGAATTAGATACATCGGATTTAGGCATGAACAATCTGCAGGTAATGCTGCAGCAATTAGTGGGTATTTAACAAAGAAACCTGGCATATGTCTAACTGTTTCAGCCCCAGGATTTCTAAATGGATTAACTGCTTTAGCAAATGCAACAGTTAACGGTTTTCCTATGATTCAAATAAGTGGTTCTAGCGATAGAGCAATCATTGATTTACAACAAGGAGACTATGAAGAACTCGATCAAATGAATGTAGCTAAGGCGTTTGCTAAAGCTGCATATAGAATCAATAAACCAGAAGATATTGCAATTGGACTAGCTAGAGCTATTCGTGCAGCAACGTCTGGAAGACCAGGTGGAGTTTATTTAGATGTAACAACAGCTCTATTGGGAAGTGTTATTGATAAAGCTGAAGCTGAAAAAACTTTATTCAAAGTTGAAACCCCTGCACCTAAATCTATTCCAAGTTCTGACTCTATAATAAAAGCTTTAGAACTATTATCAAAATCTAAGAAACCATTAGTTTTATTAGGTAAAGGAGCTGCTTATTCACAAGCTGACAATTTGATAAAAGAATTCTTAGAAAAAACTGGAATTCCATATTTACCAATGTCTATGGCTAAAGGATTACTTTCTGATGATCATCCACAATGCGCTGCTGCTGCACGTTCACTTGTATTAAAAAATGCTGACACAGTTATGCTTATAGGAGCTAGATTAAATTGGCTTTTAAGTCATGGAAAAGGGAAACATTGGAATCCTGACGTTCGTTTTATTCAATTAGAAATTGACCCTAAAGAAATTGATAGCAATCGTCCAATCGAAGTTCCTGTAGTAGGAGATATTGAATCTAGTATGGAACTATTAGTTAGTGGATTGGAAAAAATATCAATAAAAACTGATCCAACTTGGATTCAAGATATTGAAAATGATAAAGAAACAAATATAGAAAAAATGACAACAAAATTAGAGACAGTAACTTCTCCTATGAATTATTACAATGCTTTAAAAATAGTTAAAGAAGTAGTCGATTCTCATAAAGATATATATTTAGTTAACGAAGGAGCAAACACATTAGATGATACAAGAAATGTAGTTAATATGTATTATCCAAGAAGACGTCTTGATTGTGGAACTTGGGGAGTAATGGGAATTGGAATGGGATTTGCAATTGGTGCAGCAATTACAAGTGGAAAACCTATTTTAGCTATTGAAGGAGATAGTGCATTTGGATTTAGTGGAATGGAAATAGAAACAATTTGTAGATATAAATTACCAATTACTATTGTAATCTTTAACAACGGTGGAATTTATCGTGGTGATCACAAAAATTTAGGCGGAGGAACAGATCCTTCTCCAACAACTCTTATGGCTTCTGCAAGATATGATAAGCTTATTGAAGCTTTCGGAGGAACACCATACAATGCAACAACACAAGACGAACTAAAAGATGCAATTACAAAAGGCATTGAATCTTTAAAGCCAACTTTAATTAATTGTGTTATAGACACTGAAACTGGAACAGAAAGTGGACATATAACTTCTTTAAATCCAAAAACTGGAGTAAAAAGCTAACAATAAAAGGCTAAAAAATAAAAAGGAGTTGGTAATATGTGGAATATTATAATGAAAGATATAATTCCTATTTTCGTCATAATGCTTTTAGGATTTTATGCAGGTAAAAGTAAAGCTTTTAATCAAGATAATGCTAGAAGTTTTAACAAGTTAGTTTTAAACTATGCACTTCCTGCAGCTTTATTCGTATCAATCGTAAAAGCTGATAGACATATGTTATTTGAAGATATCAAATTAACATTGGTAAGTACATTTGTTATCGTAGGTGTTTTTATGTGGTCATTCTTTAGTTGCTATAAATTCTTTAAGCATACAAAAGGAGAAGCCGCTGTTTGTGCATTGATTGCAGGATCACCTACTATCGGATTTTTAGGATTTGCAGTTCTAGACCCAATATTTGGAGCAACTGCTAATACAGGGCTTGTTGTAGCAATAGTTTCTATAGTTGTAAATGCAATTACAATACCTATTGGTTTATCTTTACTTAATCCTGGCGGAGCAAAAGTTCAAAATCAACTTATAAAAGATTTAAGTAGTGAAACTGGAATAAAAAAAGATATTGATGAATTTGAACAAGAGATGCAAAAATTAGAAAAAAATCCAGTTATAAGTGCATTGACACAACCAGTTGCATGGGCTCCTATCCTAGCGGTTATAATTGTTTTATTAGGAATAGAATTTCCACCAATATTAGATCCAAACTTTGAGTTAATTTCAAAGGCAAACTCAGGGGTAGCTGTATTCGCTGCTGGATTAACATTATCTGGATTAAAATTCGAGTTCGATTTAGAAATTATTTATAATACATTTATAAAATTAATATTAATGCCAGGACTTTTATTAATTGTTGGATTATTAGTAAAATTAGATCCGATTCATCTTCAGATGCTTGTTCTTTCAGGAGCTTTACCACCAGCATTTTCTGGAATTATAATAAGTAGTCGTTATCAAGTTTATGTTCGTACAGGAACTTCATCTCTAGCGGTAAGTGTACTTCTATTTATGGTTGCAGCACCATTCTGGATTTGGGTAACAAGATTAGCTTCAACATGGAATATTTAAATTTCTACGTTAGCTAAAATATTGATACGTGAGGAGAGTATTTTATGAATAAAAGAAGTTTAATATTTTCTTTAATCCTATCTTCAGTATTGTATAATAAAGCTTTTGCAGAACTTAAAAGTACAGAGATAGGAAATAGCATCGAGAACTCTTATAAAAAAAGAATAAAGCAAGAAGAAAATTTATTACAAGAGTCTTTTATACCTTATGGGGAAGTTGGAACAATATTTACAATCTATGGAAATTCAGGGAAATATAAAACAGCAACATCTCATCCAATGCTTTATTTAGATTATAATTTTGCTCCACAATGGTCATTATTTTTCGAATGGAATAGATTATCAAATATTTATAGTGGAGATTATGAAAAAGACAGCAATAAATCTAATCATGATTTTAGTGTTCCTAAAGGGCATTTTGAATATGTTCATAAAAACTTTTTCAATACAAAAGCTGTTTGGAGAACTCAAGTAGGGGCAAGACAGACAAACTTTTTCAAATCATCAGACGATAAGTACTGGACTTGGATTAGTTCATCAGTAGATTTTTATAAATATTTTCCTAGAACTGAAAATTTTGAAGTTTTACAATTTGCTATACAGCCACTTTATTTTTATGGATCATATGTTAAATCTAGTCCCAATGGTCATATGAACCATGCAGCTCTTAATTTATTAACACAATTTAAAATTTACGAAGATTTTAAATTTCAATTTAATGGTTATCTATCAAAAGAATGGTATAATGGAGATTTTAAAGTAGATAAAAAAGATGAAATGAATTATTTTGCAATTGTTTCTTGGCTTGAATATTCTAAGAATATATATCAATTTAATGAAAAAACAAATCTTCAATTTAATTTTTCTACTGGATTTGATCCATATATTTTCACCAATAACAGTGAAAAAGGATGGAAACCAACTTTTTGGATAATTGATCATGGATATGGATGGTTATGGCCTGCAAAATTAGATAGTGATAAAAGTTATTCAAATATGTTTAATGCCTTTGTTCTACCACAGTTTAAGCTAACATATAATCATTCTCAAGATTTAAGTATGGATTTATTTGCACAAGTAAAGTATTCAAATCAAGTTTGGGGTTCTTCTCAAAAAGATTGGAAACTTCAACCACAAGGTGGAATAAGTGTAACTTATAAATTTTAATAGAAAAGCTGAAATAAAATATTTTATTTCAGCTTTTTTAATTTTAAAACATTTTTGTCTAAAAGTTCCACTAATTGGGTATTTTAAAAATTTATAAAAAATAATTTCAAAAAAATAACCTCGTAAAATCAATTTTGAGGTGCCTCAAAAACTAATTAGGTATAAAAATTATATTCTTAAAATTAGTACATTTTTTATAATGTACTAATTATTGAACATTTTTCTAGTTCTTTTTTAGTTGTCTTTTGCGTTTTTTTATTCTCTTATAATAGATTTACAATTTACAGATTATATGATACGCTAAAGAGCAAAAAATAAAAAGGAGTTAATTCTAATTATGAAAAAAAGAGCGTTTTATATTTTAAATATTTTTCTAATTTTATCAATTCAGTTACTAGCTTTAAATTTCACTGAAAATAAAAAAATTGAAGAAATATTTGAAAAAAATAAGTTAGAAGGAACTTTTGTACTTTATGATGTACAAAATGATAGTTTCACTGGTTATAACAAAAAAAGAGCAGAAGTACAATTTTATCCAGCTTCTACTTTTAAAATTTATAATTCTCTAATTGGGTTAAATACTGGAGCAGTTAAAAATGTAGACGATATTTTCTATAAATATAACGGTGAGAAAGTATTTTTAAAAAGTTGGGCTCAAGATTCGAATTTAAGATACGCTATTAAGGTTTCACAAGTTCCAGCTTATCAATTACTAGCTAGAAAAATTGGGACAAAAAAAATGCAAGAAGAAATCAATAAATTAAATTTTGGAAATAAAAAAATTGGAAAAGATGTTGATCAATTTTGGTTAAGAGGACCTCTAAAAATTAGTGCAGTAGAGCAATGTGAGTTATTAACTAAATTAGCCACAAATGAACTACCGTATGCTAAAGATATTCAAAAACAAGTTCAAGAGATAACAATTTTAGAAAAGACTAAAGAGTGGACTCTACACGGAAAAACTGGCTGGGCAACTTCAAATATAGAAATTCCAGTTGGATGGTTTATTGGTTGGGTAGAAAAAGATGGCAAGATATATAGTTTTGCTATAAATTTAGATATGAAAGAAGGTAAAGATTTACCTAAGCGTGAAGAAATGGTAAAAGAGTCTTTAAAGGCTTTAAATATTATGTAAAATTAGATAAAAAAAGGAGAAAATTATTTCTCCTTTTTTATCAAGACGCCCCGAGAAAACCTCGTCCTCTATATTAGGGCGGTGGGAGTTCACTATCTACTTATATAGTTTATTAAAGCTTCTGTTGTTTTACAAAGCTCATTAATATCTAATGATTCATTTACAGTGTGTACATCATACATTCCTACTCCAATAATAATCGAATTATATCCTCTTTCAGCAAATATATTACTGTCAGATCCTCCACCTATAACTTGAAGTTGAGTTTCAACTCCCATAGCCTCATAAATTTTTGCAAAAGAGTTTGCAAATTTTAAATCATCAATTGGTTTTAATGCTGGGAAATCACAAACCTCTTTAAATTCAAACTCTCCACCAAAAGAGTTAACAGCATCTTCACAACACTTCTTATACCCTTCTAAAGTTTTTAAAATTGTCTCTTTTGAATGCCCTCTAACCTCTCCAGTTGCAACACATAAGTCAGCAACAACATTACTTGGAAAATTTGATTCGATTGTTCCCATATTTGATGTAGTTAAAGAATCTATTCTTCCCATTTTCATATTTCCAATTGCCATTGATGCTAATTGAATAGCGTTTAATCCCTTTTCAGGTTCTATTCCTGCATGAGCTTTTCTTCCTTTAAAAGTTATTCTAAAGTTATATCTACTTGGTGCTGTATGAGCAATTAATCCAGCTCTTCCTGCGTTATCTATAACAATAGTATCCTTTGCTGGAATCATATGAGGTGGAACACTATTCCAATCTATATTTTTTGCTCCAAGCATTGCATTTTCTTCACAAGGAGTTAAAATTAAATAGATATCTTCATGACTAACACCAGTCTCAATTATAGTTCTTAAAGTTTCAATAATTGATGCTATTCCACCTTTGTCATCTCCACCTAAAGTTGTAGTTCCATCAGTTTTAATAATATCCCCTTCAATTATAGGATTAACACCCTTTGACGGTTCAACTACATCTGTATGAGCTGCTAAAGTAATCCCTTTTCCATCAATATTTCCTTTTAATTTTCCAAATATTGTAGGTGCTGTTCCACCATAATTTACATATCCATTATCTAAATATATTTCAAGACCCATTTCCTCTAAAAGAGCGACTAAGTAATCAGTATATTCCTTTTCTTTTAACGATGGTGAGTGTATTTTTATCATCTCTATAAAATTAGATACCATTCTATCTCTATTCATTTTAACCTCTCTTAACTATAAAATTTATAATTTTAATTAAGCTGCTTGAGCTTGTGTTTGTGCTTCTTTTGCCATAAGTATTTTAGCATAGTAGATTGTTGCAAATACTGCTACTACTGTTACTAAGAATGCTGGTTTTCCTGGAATAAAATCTACAACTTTGATCATTATAAATGATACTGCTAAAGAGAATACTGCAGCTTTTGGTGATTTCATTGCAAATTGAGTGAAAACTCCTCCAAATAGTGCTGGTATTATAAGATTTAACATTTGCATAAATGATGGCGGTAAAGCTGATAAAATTGTTTCTCCAGCTATTATTGAAAGAACTAAGAAGAATGCTCCAACCCAAATTGAAACTCCAATTCCTATTGTTCCCATAATTGATCCTTCGTCTGTTCCTGCTAAGTGTCCTGATGCTTCTTGTGCTGATATTGCAGCTGGTATTCTCATATTTACAAGGTTACCTGATAAGAACCCCATATATAATCCTGCTCTTCCAACTATTGGATAGTAACTAATTGGCTCACTAAACCAGAAAGCTCCAGATACAGATATTTGAGAAATTGCTCCTGCAGCTATTGCTGCTAATCCTGGGTTAAATCCAAAATAAAATGTCATTAACATTGCTGGAGCAAGTGATGCAAGTACTCCTAATAATATTGTAATTCTACCAATTTTAGTTACTTCGTCTATATATTTATCATAAATATTCATATGTTTGTTCCTCCTAATCTAACTAGTTTAATATTATACCAAAAATGTTCCTACGAAAGCTCCACCAAACATAGATATTGTTAAACTCCATTCTTTTAACCAACCTATATTTTTCTTTGTTCCAACTGTCATTGAAATAAACATTAATAATGCTCCAACAAGAGCTGATATAGTAATATTTGGATTTTTATTATACTGCATTAAATTTCCAACATTAAAGAATGCAAATGATCCTAACATTGCTCCTAATCCTATTGCTGGAAGTAAAGCTTTTCTACCATTTGTTAATAATCCATTAACTTTATCCATCTTGTGTGCAAAGAAAAATACAAATATTAAACATCCTAATAATCCTAAAGCCATTGTCCAAAGTGCATTTGTAAATACAACTGGAAACATATCCATACTTAATTCATGTCCCATTGCTTTTGCTCCAAAGTTAGCAGCCATTGCTTCATAGTTTGAACCACCTATTAAGCTTAATCTAACAAATGATACAGCTGATCCCATTGTTACTATTAGAGCTAATAAACTTCCAACAACACCCATTGCTGGTCCAACACTTGCTAAAGCACTTGTTTTTATTCCTTTTTTCATGCTTTCATCTGTAATTCCTAATTTCTTTCCAGTTTCAATAGCTTTCTTTATGATAAGCCCCGATTGAACTAATACTAATGCCACTCCCAATATAGCTACACCCCACATTAAATGGTGAGTTGCATATTGCATGTGCCCTAATTTTTCCATAATTTCCCTCCCTAGTTGAAATAACCTTAATAGGTCTTTAAATATTTATATCACTTTTGTACTTATAATACAATATTTTTTTATAAAAAGAACACATTTTCCCGTATAAATCCACTTAAAATGAAAAATTAAATCATTTTAGGACAAAATTTTTTTAAAATTTCATATTTTCCAATAAATTGTCCCAAATTAAGGGTGTTAAATAAAAAACACATCGATAAGAATACCGATGTGTAGTAGTTATTATCAAAAATTTTACAATTAACTTCTAAATTCTATTTCTTAAATTTTCTAAAACGCTCATTTTATCCCCCGTAATTTTTATTGTTTCTGTTAACTTAAAATTTATTGAAACTACTCCAATCCTTTGAGGTATAATAGTTATTCGACCAACCAATATTCCCTCAGGAAAGAAGCAGTTTTTAACTATGTATATTAATAATATCTCTTGTTCTCGTTGTTTCTCTAAATACCTTTATCGTTTTGGTAAAAACAATCTTAGACATCAGAAATACCAATGCAAAGAATGCGCTAGACAATTCTCTGTTAATTCTAAACCCGGTGATAATAGGCGCTCATATCCTAAATGTCCTACTTGTAATTCAGGAACATATTTACATCATGATTATCTTTACTATTCTAGATTTAAATGTAATTCTAGAAAGTGCAATCATATTTATATTGCAATAAAAAGGACTTCTAATTTTGACAGTATTTCTTCTGAATTTAAATCTAAAACAATTAATATCAAATATTTTAACAAAGAAAAAGAATATTCTTTATGAGGCATAGACAAGCTATGTCTTTTTGTGATATCATTTTTTTACAAAAATATTTCAAGTCGAAAATCTTTATCCCTTTTCAAAGAACTGGACCTATTTTTCATCTTTAGTTAACAGATTCACTACTTTTATTACAATATTTTTTTGAAAAATCAAGCATTCTCCTTTCACAAAAATTTGCAGGGTTTTCTAGCGAAATCTTACAATCTATTATATCAGTCACAAATGTTAAGGTTAAAGATAATTGGAAAAAAATCCATAGCTTTTTTAATAGCAATTTAAATACATCTAATGTTAAGGTTAAAGCGTCATCTTTTTTATCAAAAGTTACATCCTTAATTTATTTAAATACATCTAATGTTAAGGTTAAAGTTATAACTGTTAAAGAGTCTATTTTTATACTTGATAAATTTAAATACATCTAATGTTAAGGTTAAAGCATAGCTTCATCAGCATTGACAAGAGAAATATTCAAATTTAAATACATCTAATGTTAAGGTTAAAGATTTAATAAACTATCTAAAACTAAAGGTACCTCCATATTTAAATACATCTAATGTTAAGGTTAAAGGTGGTTGGACTCACAGAGTGTTGACTCCGATGCTGTCATTTAAATACATCTAATGTTAAGGTTAAAGAACAGTATTTAGAGAATGTTCGGATTCGTTTTCCATATTTAAATACATCTAATGTTAAGGTTAAAGGTTTACTTGCTAACTCATAATCTAGTTTCTGACTTTATTTAAATACATCTAATGTTAAGGTTAAAGTCATCCTGCTTGTCTATAAAATCAGTTTTAAAATAAATTTAAATACATCTAATGTTAAGGTTAAAGATAAAATAAAGGTATAAATTATTAGGAGGTTATATAATTTAAATACATCTAATGTTAAGGTTAAAGTAAACAACAAGAATAATAATGTCCTGGATAAAATCAAATTTAAATACATCTAATGTTAAGGTTAAAGTTTTGGAAAGTAAACTAAATCAGCCTATGACTATATTTAAATACATCTAATGTTAAGGTTAAAGATATTTTTAAATCCATTTTCTAAATATTCTCTTCTAATTTAAATACATCTAATGTTAAGGTTAAAGGAACTCTCCTGTAAAAGATAAAGTTGGGATAATTTGATTTAAATACATCTAATGTTAAGGTTAAAGTATAGAGCTAGAAGTAAAAAATGGTGGAATTACAGCATTTAAATACATCTAATGTTAAGGTTAAAGTTAATTCAATAGTTTCTCCTTTTATCAAAGGTTTATTTAAATACATCTAATGTTAAGGTTAAAGAAAATCTACATACTTACAAAATGGTTGTAATAGCTTATTTAAATACATCTAATGTTAAGGTTAAAGTCTCACTCTCTTTATAGTACTTACTATTCCTAGCATTTAAATACATCTAATGTTAAGGTTAAAGTAGATACAAGCAGAAGTGATTGTGATGATTCCCCATTTAAATACATCTAATGTTAAGGTTAAAGTTACATCTTCTGCTGTATATAAATCTATTGCGTTATTTAAATACATCTAATGTTAAGGTTAAAGCTTACTTTGCCCCAGAATATTATAGATGCAATGTAATTTAAATACATCTAATGTTAAGGTTAAAGACCCTTTTTAATCAATTTGTCACTCTTTTTTTTAAATTTAAATACATCTAATGTTAAGGTTAAAGTTTTTATCAACAAACATAATCACATTATGATTTTCATTTAAATACATCTAATGTTAAGGTTAAAGTAGATATGGTGTCAATACTCATGGTTTAGAGACGTATTTAAATACATCTAATGTTAAGGTTAAAGGAAGTGAAAGTGGATAGTTTTCGTGGCTGTACTCATTTAAATACATCTAATGTTAAGGTTAAAGAGTTGTTTCAAACTTACCAAAGTTGTGAATTTCTACATTTAAATACATCTAATGTTAAGGTTAAAGATTCAGTTAATCAAACAAGCAGCAATTAAAGCTAAATTTAAATACATCTAATGTTAAGGTTAAAGGCAAGTAAATAAAGAGGGTTATAAAAGTAAAAAGACTGAATTTAGCCTATAAATAAGCGATTTCTCTGATTTTTTCCAACTGATAGATAATTTTGCAAAAGATACTCTTTTTATTTAATTGAAGAGACTTCTTTATTTTTCACTTGGAAAATTACAAAAATATAGATTCGCCATCTTTTTTATTTGTACCTATAATTTTTTCTTCAAAATTATAGGTTCCATAAAGTTTTATTATATTAATAAAATCATAATTTTGATCAATTACTTTATTAAGTTCATCCTCAATTTTAATTATATTAGCAGGTATAATAGCTCCTCTAAACACCGATTTTTGATGGTGACTTAAGTATTTTTTACAAATTTTAAAAACTTTATTTACTCTTTTTTCCCCTACATCATAAAATAAAAAAATATAATTATAATTTTTTCCCATTTATTTTTTCTCCTTCAAAGAAAATGGATTGAATTCAAAATCCTCAAGAATATACTTCAATAGTTTATATCCATCATATTTAATAGCTTTTAAATATGAAACATTTCTAAGTAAAGTTGTATGCTTAAAAGTCTCATTAAATTTTGATTCTAAAGCCTCTAAAAAAATTTTTTTCCCACTTTCGTTTAATAGACAATAATTTAAGTTTTTATCAAAATGCTTTTCAACACTTAATTTTCTATTATTTACACAATCAAAGATTGTTTTAAAAACTATAACCGGTTTAAAAACTTCTGATAAGTCTAAACTTAAAGAGAATCGTCTTTCTTGTGGAGAATGTAAAAAAGAGATTCTTTGATCAAGGTGAGTTTGATATATTTGTCCCATTGTTTTTGTATAGAGTATTGTATTTCCAAAAGAAATAAGAGCATTTAAAGGGTTATCAGGAGGTCTTTTAACTCTCTTATTAAAAACAAAATCTTCCCGAAGAAATACTGAAAACGAGTTATAAAAACGATACCAAATATCTGCCTCTGTTAAGAGAATCTCAGAAATATCATTGCTATTTTCTAATTTTTTTGGCATCTCATCTTTTAACCAATCTAGAAATTCTTTAAGTTCTTCTTTTCCGTGACGATAATAATGATATAACACCTCATGAATATTATTTGCAATCCCTAAAACGATAGCTTTAGCTATGAGTTCTCTTTTTTCATTAAAAGCTTCAACTTGTTTAATAACAGCTTTTCCACTCATATACTTTTCACGAGGATAAAAAGTTCCACTATATCCCTCATAATGATTAAAAAGATGAAGAATAATATTATTTTTACTTAAAAAATCAATAACTTTTGTATTAAAAGAAACTTCATCTAAACAATAAATTTCATCTATCCCCTCAATTGGAATGTAGTTATTTCCATTACTATTTTTAAAATTTAAAGAGTTGTCTTGTCTATGAAGTTCACCTTTTGATAATATATATTTTGTCCCCATTTTTGACCTCCTTCTTTAAATATAACAGAAAGCATAATAAGCACATTTTTTACATTTATTATTTTTTTCAATAGCAGGTGGAGTTGAATTTGAAACTAAAATTTTTATTTCAGAAATAATATCTTCTAACTCTTTTTCAGATGAATCATCTAATAAAATTTCATGATTTTTCTTATCTACTTTATTTTTTTCTAAAAAAGTAAGTCTTCCCTTTTTTATAACTCCTTTCTCCTTAAGCTTTTTCAAATAAAATAGTAGTTGAAATCTACTGGCATTAAAGTCAGCATCACTTTTTTTTATTTCAGTAACAAATTCACCTTTGATTTTATCCAATTTAATATTATCAATCTCTATTTCTTCTGTATTGTGTCTTTCATGAAGCGCTTTACCAATCTTTACAAGACCGCTTTCATCTTCGAGATTAATTCTGTGATAATGGAGATAACACTGTCTTTTACAGTGGATATAATAGTTTATAATTGTTCCTGTGATATTATTCATAATAGCTCCTTTCACAAAAATTCTATAAATGATTTTTCTCCTTCAAATTTTTCCCGATTAAATTTCATTTTTCCGTTAAATTCAATAAAATAATCCGTTGTGTTTTCGATATAGAAAATATTTCCTATATTATCAGAATAAGATTTGTTTAAAGTTTTAACTTTGTAGATAAAATAATCCATTTTTTCCATAAGATTTGATAATTTTACTCTTTTTTCAGAGTAGGAAATAGCATTATTTTCTAATAACTCTTTATATTCATGCCATACTTCGTAACCTTTGATAGTTTTGTTATCAATGTTAATTTCTCTATTAAGAAAGATAGAAACGTCCTCTCTTTTTTCTATTAATTTTAATCTTTCAGAAATATTTTTAAAATTTAAGGTAAAGAGAGAATCTTTTTTAAACTTATCAATATTCTTAGTATTCATTTTTATAGCTTCTTTATTGAGAGAAGCTATAATTTGATTATAATACTCTTTAAAATCTTTATTTATTAAGATTTTTTTTATTTTATCTGAGTTTAAAGTGTTTTCATAATCACTTCTTACATCATTTTTATAAACATCTTTTGGTTTGTCGATTTCAAAAAAATAAACTTTTCCACTTTTTTTACAAGATCTATTTACTCTTCCTAAAAATTGTTCTTCTGAATCCAAGATAGATATATTTTTATATCCTACATCCATATCAATATCTACACCAGCTTCTATAACTTGGGTAGATATTAAAATAATAGGAGAATTTTCATTTTTAATTTTTGAAATAATCTCCTTTCTTTCAACTTTATTATCATCTCCAGTTAGAAGTTCTAAATTTAAGTTGATATTTTCATCTAATAAAAGTTTAAAAAATTCAAATGCAGTTTTCTTTTTAATAAATTCAACAACTATTTTTTTATTTTCATTATAATTTTCAATTACACTATCTTTTAATAATTTTAATTTTTTTGAGTTATCACATTTTTTTAAATCCTCTAAAAAAGAATAATCAATTTCAACTCTTTTAGAAAATAGTTCATTTTGATAATATTTATTTATGTTAGAAATCAATGGAGTAAAAACAGTCTTATTTAAAGAACAATCTATTAAATCATCAATTTTAGGCAATGTTGCAGACATAATTATAAATTTAATATTTAAAACTTTTGAAAAATAATTTAAAAAGATTGCAATCTCCTTCCAAATATTATTCTTATAAGCTTGAATTTCATCTATAATAACAATACTATTTGCAATTTGAAATAGTGGAAAATGAGACTCTCTATCTAAACCAAAAAGATAGTTAAAAAAATTGACATGAGTTGTTAAAACTATAGGTGAATGTATAAATTGCCTATCTAAAAGAAACTTTTCATAATCTATTTTTTCACCAGATTCTAATTTTATTTCACTTTCACTTTCTTTAAAAAGAGGAGTTATGCTATTAATAATACTTACATCTTTATTATAAGTTTCAATACCTAAAATATCTTTAAGACTTTCTCCAGTTTGTTCAACTAAGGTATTGAATGGAAAAATATAAAAAAGCTTATTTAAATTTTGGTTTTGCTTTAATAGGTTAAAAGCTAAATTAATTGAACAAATAGTTTTTCCACTTCCAGTAGGAGCTTCAAGAAAATAGATATTACTATCTAAATTTTTTTCTAAATTATATTGTGATTCTAAGAAAAGCTCGCTTCTTAATACATTTATTGGAATATTTTTAAATGGATTCTCCTCTTTATTTTCTTTAAAGTTTTTATATTTATTTATTCCTTCAAAAACTTTTGTATTTTTAAAATTATCTAAATAAGGATTTACATTTTTTAAGAGTCCAATATCCTCTATAGGAGATTTATTCATAAATTCTGATGTCGAGTAAAAATCAGCAGATACCAAAAGTGAATATAGAAGCTTTACATAGATATAAAGATTTAAAAAATCCCAATCATTTTTTTCAAAACACTTTAAAGAATCTTGAAGCCATTTAATAACCTGACTAATATCTTCACCAGTATCATCTAGTTTTAAAAGATTAAATAACGAATCTCTTTTATCTTTTAAATCTTCATATGAATCTAAAAAAGAGTTTAAAAATGTCATAAACTCATCTAAAGAACCATGATGTTTTGATATTATATACATATTAAGAAAAAGGAAAATTAGCATATCTTCATGAGATTCTAAAACATTGTCTATGTAGTAATCAAAATATATTTTAGTTGATAGTGGAGAGTGATTTGTTGTAAAATTTTCCTTTTTTTTAAAGTTTTTATTTTTCATCTTAAAAATTTGAAAATTTTCATTGATCTTTCCAATATCATGGAAAATAATAGTGTCAAAAAACATATTTTTCCAAAATTCAAAATCTTTCTTATCCTTAAAAAAACTATGTCCTAAATTATTGATTACCTCCTCCAAGTTTTTCTCATGTATTATTTTTTTTACATATTTTTCAGTTAAATAAATATGATCTTTAAGGAGTTCTACTCTCTCTTTTGAAATATGGGCATAAAATTTTTCAAAGTTATCAACAAAACTAAACATATTTATCTCTCCTTTGACCTTTATTTACATCTAATGTTAGGGTTAAATTTTTCTTAAAAGAAAAAAAGATTTAGATCATTGCATCTATATATATCTTTAAAACATTGTAGTTTTAAATTAAAGTTAGTATGCAAAAATTTTTGGTAGATATATTGATTTGTAATCTTCTCTAATTTATATGGAAGCCTTTCCTCATATTTAAAATACTCTCCTCTTACTCTTTGAGGCTGACTAATAGTTTCTATACTAGCTTTATCTATAAGACTATGTATTTCATAAGTATCTTCAATATTTTCAATATCTAAAATTTCAACATCTTTTACATTAGCAATATGATCATTTTTTCCTAAATAAGGAATATATGTAAAGTGATATTTTAATAATCGTTCCTCTAAAGTCTTTAAAAGACCAGAGCCATTATCTAATAAAATATAGATATCCCATTCAGGATTTTCAAGCCACTGTTCTTTTATAATAAGGTTTCCACCCTCTTCAAAGCTTGCATATCCAACGCTATTATTAAAAACTTGAATTTTTTTAGTTAATGAAATATTTTTTGGAACAATGCTAATCTTTAAATCTTTAAGATTTTCATAGAATTCTGGATATATAGAAGGGTTAATCTTTCGTTTTTGTTGATTGTATCCTTCCAACCCTAAAATAGCTCCCAAAATACCTAGAAGGGAAACTTTGTGTATATTAGAATATGTAAAATAAATATAACTATTAACATCAGGTTTTTTAAAGAAAGCTGTTTGTCCACTTAAGTTAAATTTTAAAGCTTTCATTTTTACACCTCTTCTCTAGTAAAGATATTATAATACTTTGCTCCTTCTATTGTTTTTTCAATCTCAGTATTATATGGGTTATAATAAACCTCAATTGACTTTATTGATTCTTTAAATGAGTTTAAAAGTTCTGAAAATTTAAAAATAAATCTATTTTTGTCATTATCTATTTTTTCAAATTCAACTAAATTTCCTAAATCAGGTAAATATTGATTTTCATCCGCTTCTATAAATACAGCAAGTTCATTTTCACATCCAACTTTACTATTTGTATTAAAAGATGTTGCAGATACTAAAGCTACCCTTTTGAATTTAGCATAGTCCTCTTCAGTATAACCTTCAGTTACACCCATTGCCTTAAATTCATCATAAGCTCTTGGATTTATAGCAAAATGATATATGTAATGTGCTTCATTACTTACAATTTTACTTCCCAAAGTTGAATTATCATCATCAGAGTTTTTAGAGTTTCTAAATGGAGATAAAATTGATTGTTCCTCTGCTATACTATCAATATATTTATTGAACCCTTGAGTAATTTGTACAGCTCCTGTGATACTTAAATTTTTCCCCTCTTCAGCAAAGGTAGCTCCAAAGTTTTTAACATCAGTTGCTAAAAATAGATTTTTTAGAACATTTTCAATGCTTTTTTCTTTTTTTAAATCCTCAGCATTAAATATTTGCTCGTATCTCTCTTTTAAACTACGAGGTCTTAATTTAGTTTCTCCTTTTTCATTATCTATTTTATATGATTTTATATATAGGATCTTTTCATTCTCATTTTCCCACATCTTTTTCATAGGATATTTTAAGGCTTTATCACTACCAAAAATAGATCCATCAGATGTTGTTTTGGGATACCCTGTAAAATCAGCATTCCAGTTTGCCATAATTGACTTTATTCCAATAATACCATAAACTCTTTTTTTCATAATTAATTTTCCTCCTTAAAATATATTAAAGAATTAAAAAGATACCCTAACATTAAATATTTCTCATTAATCTTAGAAGTACAGTCATAGGCTAAAATCATTCCATATAGATTATTAAATCTTTTGCTATTTGAATCTATTCTGTAATTATACTTTTTAAATAATTTTTGAAGTTCATCTTTTAATTTTTGTGGATTTTTACAATTAATAATAGGATTAATTAAAGAATGTTTTTTCTCAGCACTTTTACTAAGAGATATAAAATACTTAGCAAGCTGTCCTGCAGCCATAAAGTATTCTTCATCAGAATTGATTTCTTTAGTTATATTAGAGTTTATTTTTTCACTTAAAGAATCAAAAATATTGTTAGCTATAACTTTCATATCTTCCTCCCTATTGAATATATATTTACATATTGATATATATAGATTAAATTGTTCACAAGCTTTAAATTCATATGGTTTGATAGTTTTATTATTAAGAATAGTATTTTTAATAATTTTTAATCCAACTTTTTCAAAATTTGCTTTTAAAAAAGTTTCATTTTTTTTGAAAAATAAATCTTCCCATATATTTTTACTTTGTCCTAACAAATCTTTAGATATAACTACATGTTTAGGTAAGGTTATATCTTTAAGAGAATTAAAATAATTTGTAGTTAAACAGTTTTCATAAAAAATATCATTAATTAATTTTTGAAGAACATTTTCATTAGTTATAGTTTTATAATAGTCTGGAATATCTCCTTTATAAGGAAGATTAAACAGATCTCGATTAATTATTTTAATATTAATTTCTTTATCTTTTAAAATTTCAAAATCAACAATTTGAGGTTCAGCTCCTTTATTAGGCTTAGGCCTATTAACTCTTAAAAAATAACCTGATTTAGTTTTTTCTGGAAACTGTTCATATCCATTTATTCCATCTTCAAAGCTTAAATAGATATTATTTTTATGTTGTCCTAGAAAACTTTTAAGATAGTCAAAAAAATATTTTTGTTCAAGAACTTCGCTACTATCTATCAAATATGGTATGGTATTTTTTCTAGACATATTTTTTAAAAATATCTTATCAGAGTTCAAGGTTATATTATTATTAGGTAGTCCATAAATAATATTATCAATCTCTACATTAAACATATTATTATTATAAATATTTGGAATAGTGTATTTTTCACACTCTTTTTCAAAATTTTCAAGAGGAAAATCAAAAAATATCTTTAGGTAACTCTTATCAGCTTTTAAGCTATCATCTATATCTAAATCCTCTTTTAATCTGTTATTGATATCAGAAATATTTTTATTAAGAATATTATCTTCAATCCAAGAATTAATATAAATAACATCATCAGCGTTTACTTTACCTAGTCTTTTTTCAATCTCTAGATACAAATTAAGTTTCTTTTTATCATTTTTATATTTTAAGTTTGGATTTAAAAGATTAGAATAATAATAATCAATTCTCTCCTTTTTTAACTTATCTTCTAAGGAGTCTTTTTTTATAAAAAAACTATAGATATTGTTAGAATGAATAACTTTTTTCATATCTATTGGTTTCTTAATATCTATTAGAGAGCTCAAATAATCTAAATTTGCAAAGTATCTATATTCTTTATCTTTTGTACTATCTTTTCTTACTTCTAGATATTTTTTTATTTTTCCAGTTTTATTATCAACTAAAATGTAGCTTCCATAACTTAAAGGATAGTCATCTGTAATAAAAGTTATTTTATTATGCTCATTACTTTTACTTAAATACTCTGACCTAGTTTTTTTAAAAATTTCTATACAATCTTTTAGCATTTTTCACCCCGCTATCTATTTAAATTAAATAAATTTTGCATTAACATATCCAAATCCTCGAGCGCCAAGCTCTAAAAGACCTGTTGAAAAAATAATCCATCCTAACTTTTGAGCAAATTCATTATCTTCAAGCTCAATTTGTAATTTATCTCCTAAAAGAGTTATATTTTTATATTTTGTTCCTATTGGAATTCTATTTTTAAAATCTATCTTTTTTATAAAATCAAAATTTTCATCTAGCTTAGTATTGAAAAAGAAATTATATTTTTTTATAGCATTTTCTTTTATTCTTTTTTCAAATGTTTCAAATGTTTCATGCTCCTTCCAATATCCATTATCAAATTTGCATACAGCGGGAGTTATACTATAAATTTCCAATATATGTTTTTTATTTATTAAGATACTTTTAGCTGTAAGAATTTGAATATCATCATTTCTTAACCCCGGCAATGCCTCTTTAAAAAATTTATTAAATTCATCCCCAAAAACTCTCAATTTTATAGTGTATATATTTTCAGATTTATAAATTGATTTTTCTAAAGGATAAAAACTATTAAAAACATAGTTTTTAAATTTGATAGATTTATGATAATCTTTCATATCCTCATTTTTTAAAAATGAGAGATCAATTAAATTTGCTATCTTTTCTAAGGCACTTTCTTTTGAAATATCTTTTAATAAATATACTTTTAAATCAATTTCATATGTGTTCAAAATAATATCCCTCCTTCTATATACTATTCTTAGAGTATTACTTAATTTTATAAATTTAATATTAAATTATACCTCATATTTTAGAAGTTATCTATTTGAAATATTCTTAAAAGTTTTTAAAATTTCTTCTAGTATAAAAAATAAAGATAACTTTCCTAATAAATTATACAAATATATTTTTTCTAAATTAGTAATATTGTTTTTTGGAGATAAAAAAGGTGATTTTTTAGTATAATAAAATCTTTTTTAAAGGAGAAATATCTATGGAGCTATATAAAGATATCGAATCTTTAGTTTTTAAAAAAAGTAATAAAAAATATTCAATAAAAGTTTTTAGGGTATATTATCCCAAAAGATATGAAATAGGAGCTTTAGATAGAAAGACAAGAGATGAAATATATGAGTTTAAAAATGGAGTATCTTTTGATAAATTTCTTATTGAAATAAAGGAATGGCTTATAGAAAATTATGGAACTTACAAGTTAAATGGGGTAACTTTTCTTCCTATACCAGCATCTAATAAAAGAGTAAATGAAAAGAGATATAAGAAATTTTGTGAGCTTTTATGTGAAGAGTTAAAAATTGAAAATGGATATAATTATATAAGTATGAAAGAAAATAACTCTCCCAATCATTTAAAAGATGATATGAGGGCTAAGAAATATGAGTTTATATTGAATGAAGATAAATTAAAGGGAAAATATCTTATAGTTTTTGATGATATATTAACTTCTGGAAAAACTTTTTACTCTTTAGTTACTACTTTAGAAAGTTTAAATTGTAAAATTAGATTAGTTATGTTTTTAGCTAGAACAATAAAACAAGAGGACTATGTTGAAGGGTACTTTACGATTTATAAAAGATAGAAGCTAACCTTTTTAGTTATTAAATTGATTTTTAATTAAATATTTTGTAAACTTTCAAGTTGGGATTATTTCATCACTACTAGCTAATATAGTTTTAAACGAATTAGACTGGTGGATACATAAACAATGATTGGAACTAAAAACTAGACGAGAATATTCTAATCTTGCTAATAAAGAGAGAGCTCTTAAGGATACAAACTTAAGAGAAGTTAGAATTGTTAGATACGCAGATGACTTTAAGCTTTTTGTAGAGATAGAGGTTCAGCGGAAAAGATGTTCAAACTAGTTAAAATATTCTTGAGGGATAGATTGAAACTAGAAATTTCAGAAAAGAAATCGAAAATCTAAGAAAAGAGTTTAGTACTTTTTTAGGAATAAAATTCAAGGCTGTTAAGAATAGGAAAAAGCTATGCTTAGCAGCTAACAATGCTACTAATGCAGAATGCGCATTTGAAGCTTTAGAGACTTTAAAAAATGACCTTCCTGAGCTTGTGACAACTCTTAGAAGTTAGTAATTCTAGATCTGTTTATCCTAGTGAAGATGCTTTATTAAAGATCCTTTTTCTTTCTAGTAAAAATATTATGAAAAAATGGAACCAAAAAGTCAGAGGTTGAGAAGGAATCCTAAGAATGTTATCAAATAGAGTACGGAAAATGTTTAGAAAAATATTTGAAATAAAAAAAGCTATCTTAGCAAGAAGTACCTTGGAGTAATTAATCTAAGATAGCCTATTTGGACATTTAAAATTTGATAGCTAAGAAGTCAATTTACACTAAATTTGGTATAGTCCCAATCTTACACCGTATCTATTATATTTTCATTCCCAGATACTTTTGCCCATCCTACTGATGCAATTCCAATATCTAAACCTAATTTAAATTTTCTCCAGGAAAAACTCTTCATCTCTATCCTACTAACTTTAGTCTTCTTGGCCACTCCCCCAAGCCCACACATTTTTTATGAAAGAAAAAAGCCAGCGACTGACATCCCTATCCCTCACTGAAGATATGTGCCTCATCGCTGGATCTACTCGCCGAATATTGGCTCTCGCAGTAAGCAGAGTTTCTTGAGTAAAAAATTACTATTTATTTTCCTAATTTTTTTACAAATTCATCTAACCAAATTGGTAGATTTGAATCTTTATATAATATATTATTATTTTTTATATAAACTTTTGTGATTAAAACATCTGTATTATCATAAATAGTTATTTTATCACAATATTCACTTATTTTTGCAAGATTTTCTCTAGATTCATAAAATCTTCTCTCTATAGATTCCTCGGGAATTCCATGTCCACCTTTCAAAACTCTTTGATGAACTCTCTCTTTAGCAATATCTGATGAATTAACACTTACAAAATGTAAATCAATATTATATCCTAACTCTTTAGCTTTTTTTATTGTTCTTAAAATTGAATTTCCACAAAGAGTTGTTTCTTGGTTAAAAGTAATTTTATTCTCAAAAAACTCTTTAATTTTAGCTAAGGCAATTCTTCCTGCTTTCATTTGATCTGTATCTCTTTTCCAATCCCCAATCTCTTTAACAATTTCGTCAGTATTGATTCTTTTACCTAAGAAATCTTTTTCTGTCGTTAAAATAAGATTATTATATAAACTGGATTTACCAGCTCCATTAACTCCAGCAAAGATAGTATATGTCGGTTTTAGCATATGTATCTCCTTAAAACTTGTTTTGGTTAATTACTTTTTCCATTCCTTTTTGTAAAAAGAAATTTTTCATATTAACATAAAACTCTTTCTCTTCTTCCGATTTAGAGTTTTCTAAAAGATAAAAGAATTCATCATTGGTCATAGAGGCTTCTTGACATATTTTATATATATTATCTAAGATTTTTTTATCCATCTCAATCTCTCCTTAAAAAATTTAATAATTTTATTATATACTATTTTACATAGAAAATCAAATTCTTACATTTGCTTATTTATCTTTATAAAATTTACTACTAGATTAAAAAAGCAGCTCGCCTTAGCCAGTCCGTTGTTTATAGTAGCCTACCTTGGTAGCTAGGACTCACATATTTCTTTAGATGCTATACTCATATTTTTAAAAACATCTATATACTTAGGAATTTCTGCTAACAAGTAATCTATTGAAGCTCCCCATGATTCTTCATTATATATATCAAATTCCACACTTTTCATAATCATACTTGATTTGTTGTCTTCTAAATTTCTCCATTCTAATTTAGAGCCAATTTGACCTTCTATTTCTAATTTTTTACTTTCAAAAAGTTTATAATACTCTTTATTACTATCAATATAAACCTTTACAGTTAAAGTTTTCTTTCTACTATCTATAGAAATATATAAGTGATAATCTTTACAAATAGCAACATCTATACCTGCTGTTTTAATTAATCTATATTGATCTGAAGATAATTTTCTTTTTATTAAAGCTACTTTTATAAAAGCACTCCAATATTTTTGTTGTAAATCTTTTAAGTTCATAAATTACTCCTTTTTAAATTACTCCATTTTCTTTTAATTTACCCAAATCGTTTTTTATACTCAATACAATAGATTCAATTAATTTTTTAAGTTTATCTTCATCTCTCAAAATACTAGCTAGTTTTGAATCAAGTTTATTGAAATCAACTGTTTCTAAAGAGGTTTCATCTAAATAATAATATTTTCACCCTAACCACTAATCAGTTATTTTCAATCTCTATTCTCAAGTATATAAAATTTTTTTATTTTATAAAATTTATTTTAGATTATCATTTTTAATTTTTCCAATTAGATAATTTTTCTTAAAAGCTAAGATAAAATCTAAATTTAAAGGATTATATATAATTTCAGCAACTTCTCCTAAATATCTTTTTAAATAAGTTATATCATTAAAAATAGTATTATGTATTTGAATACCATACGAATGTATTTTTCTTTTTATTCTTGGGAGAAAAATATTTAATTTGAAGAGAAGCATTAATAAATTATTATCTTCAGTTTCTATAAATGTAGGCAAATTTTTATTAACCTTTAAATAGTTACTCAAAAAATCATAGAGATTTTCATATGTAATATTATTCTTTAAATTTTTTTCAATGTCACTATTCAAAAAATTTATAAATCTCTCAATTTCTTTATTTTCATGGGTAAAATCATGAATTTTTAAAGATAAAGAATCATTAATTTGTTTTTTTATATTATTAGATAGTTTAAAACTAGAGTCATTTAAAATTTCTTTTGGTAAATAAGTTACGTTGTATTTAAGAAGTCCTAGAATAATACTTTCTCTTAAAAAAGCTAATATATTTTGGGAATTAGTAAGTGAAAATTCAATATGAAAATCAATTATATCTAAATCAGAAGCATTGAAAATTAGAAAAATAATAGGTAATTTTTTTGTATTGTTAATTTCAATGAAATTATAAGATATAAAGGATTTTAAAATATACACATCCCCATTTTTTATATTTTTATTAATTTCAGTACTAGATTTGTTTTTTAAATATTCATCTAAATTTAACATTTGTATAAAATGTATTAAAGCTTATATTAGAGTTAAAATTATTTTTTAGGTCATTATAAATTGTTTGTAAAGAATTATTTTTATTTTCTAAGTAAAAATTCCTAATAGTTACAAGTAAAGTATTGTCGACTTTTCGGAAGGAATTTTTATCACTTCGTTCTTTTAAATTTAGCGCTTCTGTTCCATCATCTCTAAATTTTTTTATCCATCTTTTTAAAGTACTATATGGAATATTCTCTTCATATGATATTTCTTTTAAAGTTTTTTTATTTTCTAAAAACATTTTAATAATTTTAAGTTTATTGATATTATTGTTACTTTTCATAAACCTCCAAAGATTAATAAATATTGTATTATATAGTATTACAATACTATTATTTTAAAATATTGTCAATATATGGCTCATTTAATTTCGAAAAAACTTGACAAAAATATATAAATTATATACTATTGTGAATGTAAAGTGTATTTTAAAAAAACTTATTGTTTAATAAAAGGGAGGAAAATGAAATGAAAATATTTTCTAATTTACAAAAGATAGGAAAAGCATTGATGCTACCCATCTCTATTTTACCAGCTGCTGGGATACTATTGGCTTTTGGCGATCGATTAAATCTTCCGTTAATGACTAATGCCGGTGGAATATTATTTGATAATCTACCATTATTATTTGCTGTTGGAGCAGCTGTAGGATTAGCCGGAGAGTCTGGAATAGCAGCACTAGCTTCAATTGTAGCTATATTAATAATAAATTCAACTGCTGGAATTGTTGCAGGTGTAACTCCGGAAATGGCTTCTCAAGGTGGAGCTTATGCTAGTGTTATGGGGATTCCAACTTTACAAAGTGGTATATTTAGTGGACTTATATCTGGAGTATTAGCTGCAACAATGTATAATAAATTTTTCAATATAAAACTACCTGATTTTTTAGGATTTTTTCAGGAAAAGATTTGTGCCAATTATTACAGCACTTTTTGCTTTTCTAATAGGTTTAGGGTTTCCGTTTGTTTGGGAACCAATTCAAAATACGATTGGATTACTATCTAAATTAGCAAATGGAGAAAATCAAGCATTATCAACTTTTATCTTTGGATTTACTGAAAGAGCACTAATTCCTACTGGATTACATCATATTTTTATTCTCCTTATTGGTTCAACTTTGGTGAATATACCACACAGTCTGGAAATATTATTAATGGAGATCAAGCTATTTGGTTTAAAATGTTTGAGGAAGGAATAAAAAGTTTTTCATCAGAAAGTTATAAAAATGCAGGAAAATTTTTACAAGGAGAGTATCCATTAATGTTAATGGCTTTACCAGCTGCAGGTTTAGCGATGTATCATGAAGCTCTTCCTAAGAATAAAAAATTAGTTGCAGGGATATTATTATCAGCAGCATTTACTTGTTTTTTAACTGGAATAACAGAACCAATTGAATTTACATTTATATTTGTAGCACCGGTACTTTATCTTTTTAATGCTATTTTTGCGGGAATATCTTATATGATGATGTATTTATTAAATGTGCATATAGCAAAGTCATTCTCTGCAGGATTTATTGATTTCTTATCATTTGGAATATTGCCATCATTTTCAGGATATGAAACAAATTATATAATGGTTCTTGTTTTTGGAACTGTTATGGCTATGTGTTATTATTTTGGATTTAGATTTCTAATAAGAAAGTTTGACTTAAAAACACCTGGTAGAGAAGTTATAAACGACTCAGAAAACCAAAATGATAATTTTACAGATAAAGAGATTGCTGCAATGGCTATAAATTATTTAGGTGGAAATGAAAATATTACCTCTATTGATTATTGTATAACAAGATTAAGAGTAGAGGTAAAAGATACCTCATTAGTAGATGAAGCAGGTTTTAAAAAGTTAGGTTCAAGTGGAACTATAAAAGTAGGAAAATATGGAGTTCAAGTTATATTTGGAGCAAAAGCTCAATTTATTGCTGGAGATATAAAAAATCTTTTAAAAAATTAAAAATTTAAATATAAAAAAACACGATTAGTTAAAAATCGTGTTTTTTTTAAGGTTTAACTAAAATTTTCTGTAACTCTTTAGAAAATCTCTTCCTCTATTTAGGGTGGTGAGATTCACTAATTATTATATACAATATCACCATTTTTTATAACCATCTTTGTATGATTAATACCAAAATGATAAAGAATGTACTCCAGAGATTTAGAGTTAAAAATAACTAAATCAGCTTTTTTTCCAATTTCAATAGAACCTATTTGTTTCTCTTTATTTAATGATTTTGCCCCATTTATGGTAACTGCTTTTATAACTTCTATTGGAGACATATTTAAGTATAAAGCAGCTATTTGCATAATTAGTTGTAAATTTTCAGTAGGACAGGATCCAGGATTATAATCTGTTGATAAAGCTATTTGAACTCCGTAATCGATCATTTTTCTTACAGGAGCATATTCTTTTTTTAAATAAAAAGATGTTCCAGGAAGAATATTAGCAATGACTCCGTTATTTTTTAAAGCAATTATTCCTTCATCACTAATAGCCATTAAATGCTCAGAAGATGTAGTTTCTAACTCTCCTGCTAATTCAGCTCCTCCAATACTTTCAATTTCATCAGCATGGATTTTTAATTTAAATCCAAATTTTTTTGCTTCTTTTAAAATTTTTCTACTTTGTTCTATAGAAAAAATTCCATGCTCACAAAATATATCACAAAATTCCGCTAAATTTTTATCTTTTATTATAGGAAGCATTTTAATAACTTTTTTGATAAAGTCTTCTTCCTTTCCTTTATATTCTTTTGGAATAGCATGAGCTCCCATAAAGGTTGAAACAATATCAATAGGTTGTTCATTAGCCAAAATTTTGTTAACTTCCAACTGTTTAATCTCTGTTTCTAAATCTAAACCGTACCCACTTTTACTTTCAATTGTAGTAACACCAAAGGCTAACATTTTTTTTAAACTAATTTTAGCTTTTTCAACTAATTCCTCTTTTGTAGCTTCTTTTGTAGCCTTTACAGTGCTTAAGATTCCACCACCAGCATTTAAAATATCCATGTAAGTTGCACCTTTAGCTTTTAAAAACATTTCATTTTCTCTAGAACCACCATGAACCAAATGGGTATGCGAATCTATTAAACCTGGAGTGACTACAGATTTTTCTGCATCGATTAAAATTGTTTTATTATCTATAATATTTTTATCATAGGGCCCTTCACCTAAAAGAAGAATAGTTCCGTTTTTTATAGCCACATATGCATCTGTTAATATTTCAATATTTTCCATAAGGTTTTTATTAGATAATTCTATCTCTTTAGAAGTTATTAAAGTTCCTATATTATAAATTAGCAAATCACTTACCATATTTAACTCCTTTATCTATTAAATTTTATTTTACTAATTTTTCTATTAAATTTTCATCTACAATATATGGTAAAGTTATATGATCTGTTCCTTCATTATTTTTATTAAATTCCATAACAGTTTCAATTGAGTGCGGATTTCTTGCCCATGCTCTTCTTGCTACTCCTCCCATAACATCCCATGGCATTGCTTGAGCTAAAATATCATCTACTCTTTTACTTCCATCTAAAACCATTCCAAATCCACCATTTATAGATTTCCCAATTCCTACTCCTCCACCATTATGTAGAGCTATCATAGTCATTCCTCTAGCAGCATTTCCTGCAAAACATTGCGTTGCCATATCAGCCATTATATTACTTCCATCTTTTATATTTGATGTTTCTCTAAATGGTGAATCTGTTCCTGAAACATCATGATGGTCACGTCCTAACATAACTGGTCCTATTTCACCTTTTCTAACCATATCATTAAATTTTAAAGCTATTTGAGTTCTGCTCATAGCATCTTGATAAAATATTCTAGCTTGTGTTCCTACAACAAGTCCATTTTCATCTGCATCTTTAATCCACATATAATTATCTCTATCTTGGTATCTTCTATTTGGATCAACTAATTCAAGAGCTGCTGCATCAGTTTTTAAAAGATCCTCTTTTTTTCCTGACAAACAAACCCATCTAAATGGACCATAACCATAATCAAATAATTCTGGCCCTAAAATATCCTCAACATATGATGGAAATATAAAACCGCCTTTATCATCTCTTCCATTTTTTGATATCTCTTTAATTCCAATATCATAGATAGATTTTAAGAAACTATTTCCATAATCAAAGAAATAAACTCCTTTATTAGTTAAATTTTTAATTACATTGTAATGTCTTCTTAAAGTTTCATCTACCAATTTTCTAAAAGTTTCTCTATCCTCTGCTAATAATCTTGTTCTCTCTTCAAATGTTATTCCAACAGGACAATATCCACCGTCATAAACAGCATGACAAGATGTTTGATCAGATAATAAATCTATATGAACATTATTTGTATCTGCATATTCTAATAAGTCTACTATATTTCCTAAATAAGCAATAGCATATGGAGTTTTTGAATCCATTTTTTCTTTAGCTAAATCAAAAGCTTCTTTAGGAGTTGTAACAAATTTATTTATCCAACCTTGTTCTAATCTAGTTTGAATTCTAGATAAATCAACTTCTGCAATTATAGAAACTCCTTTAGCTATAACAGTAGCCTTTCCTTGAGCACCACTCATTCCTCCAAGTCCTGATGTTACAAATAATTTACCCGCTAAATCTCCATCAGCAGGAACGCCACAGAAAAGTCTTCCTGCGTTTAAAATTGTAGAATATGTACCATGAACTATTCCTTGCGGTCCAATGTACATCCATCCTCCTGCAGTCATCTGACCATAGTTAGCTACTCCAAGAGCTGCACCTCTTGCCCAGTTATCATAATCATCAAAAGCTCCAATCATAAGTCCATTAGTTATTATAACTCTTGGTGCTGAAGGATGAGATTTAAATAGTCCTGTTGGATGTCCAGAAGCTACAACTAAAGTTTGATCCATTGTTATATTTTCAAGATATTTTTTAATTAATCTATATTGCATCCAGTTTTGACAAACTTGTCCTGTTTCACCATAAGTTACAAGTTCATATGGGTAAAGAGCTATGTCAAAATCTAAATTATTATCTATCATAACTTGAATTGCCTTTGCATCAGTACATTTTCCTTCATATTCAAAAATTGGTTTTCCGTGAATATTTCCTGTAGGTCTAAATCTATATCCGTATATTCTACCGTGAGTTTTTAACTCTTCTAAAAATTCTGGAGCTAACATTTCATGGAATTCTTCAGGAATATATCTTAAGGCATTTTTAAGTGCTAAAGCTATTTCATCTTTTTCTAAATGTACTACCCTTTTTGGAGCTCTTCTAACTTTTGGATCAATTTTAGGTATTTCCATAGGAATATCATTAGCAGTTAATTTAATTGTCATAGCATTAAAAATCTCTTGATTTAACATAATTTAAAACCTCCATATTTTATATTTTTAAAATGACTTTAATAATTAGATAAAAATTTTTTATTACTTTCTGCTATTGTTAATACCTTTATTTTTTGAAAAAATACAATATAAAAATTAAATGTATTTTATTTATAAAAAATACAATTCTCTCTAAGAGAATAAAATCATAGTCTAGAAATAATTTTATTTATTTTTTTTTAAAAATATTATTGACTTTCAAATTTTTAAAAGGTATATAAGGGATTAATAAAATTATAGAGTTAATAAATAGACTTTAAAAATAGAAGTGTTATTTTTAAAAATTAAAAATAAAATTTATATAAATAAAAATATTAATTTAAGTTACTTTACAAGGAGGAAATATGAAAAATATTTACACAATTGAGAAAAAAGAAATTTTACTGGAAGATTTTATTAATGTTACTAGAAAAGGTTATAAAGTTATGATTTCAGAAGAAACTTATAAGGATGTTGAAAAAGCTAGGGAACTAGTTGAAAGATATGTTGCAGATCAAAAAGTTTGTTATGGAATTACAACTGGTTTTGGAAAATTTTCAGATCAAATTATTTCCGAGGATGAAACCGAAGTTCTTCAAAAAAATTTGATAATGAGTCATTCTTGTGGAGTTGGAAATCCTTTATCTATTGAATATGTTCGTGGGATAATGTTATTACGTGTTGTAAATCTTTGTAAAGGTCACTCAGGAGTTAGAAAAATAACTTTAGATACTTTAGTTGAAATGATCAATAAAAATGTAACTCCATATATTCCAGAAAAAGGTTCTTTAGGAGCTTCTGGAGATTTAGCTCCTTTATCTCACATGGTTTTAGTTATGCTTGGTTTAGGAAAAGCTTACTATAAAGAAGAATTGCTTTCAGGAAAAGAAGCTATGGAGAAAGCCAATATAAAAGTATTAGAATCACTTTCATCAAAAGAAGGATTAGCCCTTATAAATGGAACACAGGTTATGACATCTATTGGTGCTCATGTAACTTATGATGCTTTAAATTTAATGAAACATCTTGATTTAGCTGGAGCTCTAAGCATAGAAGCATTGAATGGTATAATTTGTGCTTTTGATAAGAAGGTTCATAAAGTAAGACCTCATGCTGGACAAATAACAACAGCAGAAAATATAAGAAAAATTTTAAAAGGAAGTAAATGTATAACAAAACAAGGAGAATTAAGAACTCAAGATCCTTACTCTTTAAGATGTATTCCACAAATCCATGGAGCAAGTAAAGATGCATTTAATTTTATCAAAACAAAAGTAGAGATAGAGATGAATGCAGTTACAGATAATCCAATTATATTTGTAGAAGAGGATGAAGTTATTTCTGGTGGAAATTTCCATGGACAACCGATGGCATTACCATTTGATTTTTTAGGAATAGCTCTTTCTGAAATGGCTAATATATCTGAGAGAAGAATTGAAAGACTTGTTAATCCTCAATTAAATAATGGATTACCTGCATTTTTAGTTGAAAACGGTGGAGTTAATTCTGGTTTTATGATTGTTCAATATAGTGCAGCGTCTTTAGTTTCAGAAAATAAAGTTTTAGCTCATCCTGCATCTGTAGATTCTATTCCATCTTCAGCTAATCAAGAAGATCATGTGTCTATGGGAACAATAGCAGCTAGAAAAGCTGGAGAAATTTTAGGAAATGCTAGAAAAGTTATAGCTATGGAAATTTTATGTGCTTGTCAGGCAATTGATCTAAAAAAATCTAAAGACTCTCTTGGTTTAATGACTCAAGAAGCTTACAAAATCATCAGAGAAAATGTAAAGTATTATGATAAAGATAGAGTTATGTATCCTGATATAGATACTGTTGAGGAAATAATAAAAAATAATTTGATAATTGATTCGTTAGAAAAAGCACATCAACATATAAAAAATTAGTTTAGGAGGTATCTATGAGTAAATTTGAAGATGAGTCTCTTATTTTAAAAAAAAATAATTCTTCAGGAATAGCTAATAAAATTTTAGACTTATTTGAAAAAGTAGGAAATAAACTTCCTGATTCTGTTACTATTTTTATAATGCTATGTGTTTTAATTTTAATAGTTTCATATTTTTGTAATAGATTTAATGTTACAGCTATTCACCCAATAACAAAAGAAGTTATTACAGTTAATGATTTACTAAGTAAAACAAATTTAAAGCAAATTTTAGTAGAAATGATAAATGTATTTCAAACTTATCCACCACTTGGAGTTGTTTTAGTTGCTATGATTGGAATTGGTGTTGCTGATAAGAGTGGTTTATTAGAAACATTATTAAATACAGTTATGGTTAGAGTTCCAAAAGGAGTAGTTTATTATGCGGTTGTTATTATGGGATTAATTTTTACAGGAATTGGAGATGCAGGTTTTGTTGTACTTCCTCCTTTAGCAGCGTTAATTTTTTTAAAACTTAACAAAAATCCAATTATAGGAATACTTTTAGCATATGCAGGAGCAGCCATAGGATTTTGTTCTGGACTTTTTGTAAGTTTAAATGATATTTTGATAACTTCGTTTACCATACCAGCAGCTCAAACATTGGATCCATCTTTTATGAGAAGTCCAGCAATGACTATATTTTTTAATATGCTAAATGCTTGTTTACAAATGTTTATAATAACATTTGTTACTAAAAAATTTATAGAACCACGATTTCCATTTGATAAAAATTTGACAAAAGCTGATAACAGTAAAATTGGAAATTTAGAAAAAAAAGGACTAAAATATGCAGGATACTCTTTAATAATTTACTTTTTGTTTATCTTTTCTTTAACTGTTGGAAAAACATCTTTTTTAAGAGATGCTTCAGGCTCATTAGTATCTGTTAAGTCCCCGTTTATGGGTGGATTAATTATAATTATGATGCTTGCTTTTATGATTCCAGGAATGGTATTTGGAAAAATAACAAATAAAATAAAAAATGATAAAGATATCGTTAAGATGGTAGGACAAAGCTTAGGAGAAATGGGTGGATATATTTTCATAGTTTTTGTAGCGGCACAATTTCTTAATCTTTTTGGAAAAAGTAATTTAGGGATTGTTTTAGCTATAAAGGGAGCTGAAAGACTTAGTCAAACTTCATTATCAGGAATACCCTTAATGGTAATGTTTATATTTTTAGTAGGATTTATAAATTTATTTATTGGTAGTGCTTCGGCTAAATGGGCAATATTATCTCCTATTTTTATTCCGATGTTTATGTTATTAGATTATGACCCATCTTTAACGCAGATAGCTTATAGAATCGGAGATTCTTCTACAAATATGATATCTCCATTATTTCCATATTTACCTTTAATTTTGGCAGTTTGTAAAAAATACGATAAAAATTTTGGAATAGGAACTCTTGTTGCAAATATGATTCCTTATGCTATTACTACTTTATTGGCTAGCATATCCCTTTTAGTTACATTTATAATGTTCGAATTATCTTTAGGAATATAAAATAGTATTTGGAGGTAAAAATGATACATAAAATAGATGCTCTTGCTAAAAAAAATTTAGAAAAAATAAGAGCTATAAGAAGAGAATTACACCAATATCCAGAACTTGGATTTCAAGAATTTAAAACAGCTCAATTGATAAAAAGAGAGCTTGATATATTGGGAATTCCATACAAAAGTGAAATTGCTAAAACAGGAGTTGTAGCATTAATTAAAGGAGGGAAACCAGGTAAAACAGTTTTATTAAGAGCTGATATGGATGCTCTTCCAATTAATGAAGAGACAGAATGTGAATACAAATCTTTAGTTCCTGGTGTCATGCATGCATGTGGTCATGATGGACATGTGGCAGGCTTATTAGGAGCTGCGATGATTCTAAATGAACTTAAGGAAAATATATCAGGAAATATTAAATTAGTTTTTCAACCGGCTGAAGAGGGGCCAGGTGGAGCAAAACCTATGATTGATGAAGGAATATTAGAAGATCCTAAAGTTGATGCAGCATATGCATGTCATCTATGGCCTAATTATCTAGCAGGAAAGATATTATTTAAAGACGGTAATTTAATGGCTCATCCAACAGGATTTGATATAGAGATTAATGGGGTTGGAGGTCATGGTTCTACTCCAGAAAAAACAGTGGATCCTATTATAATAGGATGTCAAGCAATTATAAATTTTCAAAATATTATAAGTAGAAATATTTCAGCAATGCAACCAGCAGTTTTATCTTGTTGCAGCATTAAAGCTGGAGAAGCAGGAAATGTAATTCCTGATAAGTTGACTATTAAAGGGACAATTAGAACTTTTGATGAAAATTTAACAACAGATATTTTAAATAAGATGGATAGTATTTTAGAAGGACTTTGCAATGCCTATGGAGCAAGCTATAATTTCATAATTGAAAGAATGTATCCGACATTAAAAAATGACTCTAATTTATTTACTTCTACCAAATTATCATTGGCTAATGTAGTAGGAGAGGATAATGTAATTTTAATGACTGAGCCACTTATGGGTTCAGAAGATTTTTCTTATATATCAAATAGAGTTCCAAGTAATTTTTTCTTTATAGGAACAAAGGAAAATCAGGAGGATATTGAGACCCTTTTACATCATCCACGTTTAAAATGGGATGATAAACATTTAGAGATTAGTTCTAAAGCTTTAGCACAAGTAGCATATGATTATTTAGAAAAATTTAAATAATTTTAATGATATTAAAAAAGAGGAAAATTAATTTTCCTCTTTTTTATATTTTTTTATAAAAATTTTCGTATAGATTTTCCAGAGTTAAAATTTACAACATCATTATCAATTAAAGCAAGTTTACCATTGATAATAACATATTTTATCCCTTTTGGAGGTAAAGTTGTATTTTCAAAAGTTGCTTGATCTTCAATTTCGTCTAAAGAAAAAATTGTAATATCGGCGTCAGCTCCGATTTCTAAAGAACCTTTATTTATTCCAAGTATTTTAGCTGGAGAAAATGTTATTTTTTCAATAGCTTCTTCTATAGATAGTAATTTTTTATCTTTTACATACTCTTTTAGAAACTTTGGAAAAGTCCCAGCTGCTCTAGGGTGTCCTTCACCTGATTCAGTTAAAATTCCATCACTGACAATAACAGTATTTTTATTTAAAATAGCAGTATCAATATCTTTTTCAATCATCATATGTCCAATAACAAGAGTCTCAGGAGAAGCTTTTCTTAATTGTTCAAAAATCTTTTTTGTGCATAAATTACCTTTTAATGGACCGCTGGCAATTTGTAGTTGTTCATAAACAAAATTATGATTTTCAATATAATTATTATCAAAAACAGCCGAACCTATTAGTGTGCTAAAAGCCTTATATGGATAACAATCATACATTATTTTGATATCATGTTCTTTTTTATTTTCAATTTCAGTTAAAAATTTATCCATTTGTCCATATCCAGCCATACTTCCTATGTGAGAAATTTGTAAATGGGTATCTGAAAATTTTCCAATTTCTAAAAATTCATTTAAAGACTTTAAAACATTTTCTCCATCCTCTCTCAAGTGAGCAGAAACAATTCTATTTTTTCCAAGTCTAGCTAATGTTATTAATTCATTAAAATCTATTCCTGGAATATATTCAATACCAAAGCTTATCCCTAAAAGACCATTTTCTTTTATAAGATTTTTTCCAAAGTGATACATTTTTTCTATATTTTTATTCTCTAGATTCGCATATCTATCATGAATATCAATGTATTTTCTTAAAATTTCATGAGGTAAAAGTGTTCCGTAGTTTATAGGAAATCCAAGATCAACTAAATTTAAATATTCACTAATATTTTCAATACCAATTCCACAATTTCCTCCTATAGCAGAAGTTACCCCCATTTTTAAAAGTTTTTCAAAAATATTTATTTTAATCTTTCCATCTAGTATTTTATCTTCATGCATATGCATGTCAATAAATCCAGGAGTTACATATAAATTGTTTGCATCAATTACTTTATCTCCAGTTAAAATATTTTTAGAAAGCTCAACTATTTTACCATTTTCAATACTGATATTTAATTTTTCAGATATATTATTTTTAGGATCAATTAAGTGTCCATTATTTATTGCTATTTTCATAGTTGTTCTCCTTTTAAATTTATTTCAACAAGTATATGTGAACTACCACCGCCCTAATAGAGGGCGGGGCTTCGTGGAAAGTATCTGACTCATGTCAGATATATTAATCACGCTCTACGGGTAGTTCCTACCCTGTGATATATATTTTAATAGGCTAGTAGCTCTCTACCAACCTCACGAATATTTATACTTGCGTTTAGGTCTTTATCTATCTCTGAGTTATATTCATCACATTTGTAAACTCTTGAATATAGTGCCAACTCAGCTTTTATAGTACCACAAAATGAACAAGTTTTTGACGATGGAAACCACTTGTCAATTTTAATTACTTGTTTACCTAAAAATATTGATTTGTATTGAAGCATAGTCGTAAACATTCTCCAACCATTATCAGCGACAGATTTACCAAAATTTAATGCTCCACTCATACCTTTCATATTAAGGTCTTCAAGTATTATCGCGTTATATTTAGTCACAAGTTCATTTGATAATTTGTGTAAAAAATCTTTTCTACTGTTTTTGATTGTTTGGTGGATTTTAGCAACTTTTAATTTAGTCTTATTCCAATTACTTGAGAATTTAACTTTACGAGATAGCTCTCTTTGAGCTTTAGCTAATTTAGTTTCTAACTTTCTAAAAAATCTAGGATAGTCAGCTCTTTGGTTTTCAGAGCTAACAAATAATTCTGACATAGAAAAATCAAGCCCAACAATATTGTTATCGCTTGGAACTTCTTTAATATCCTTTCTGATATTATTACTTGTAGATACTGTATTATACGATTTTCTAGTTGATTTTTTAGATTTAAATTTAGGAAATGCTGTACGGTTTTGAAAGAAATTCTTATACGCAGTTTCTAAATTTTTAAGCGCTTGTTGTAACGCTATTGAATCAACCTCTTTCAAGAATGGTAATTCAAGTTTAAGTAGTGGGAGCTCTTTAGCTTGAGTATTGTAAGTTACAGATTTTTTTTCTGTCTCATACAATTCTTTTCTCTGAGCTAAGAATCTATTATATACAAGTCTAGTACAACCAAAAGTTGCATTAATTATATTGGCTTGAACTTCATTAGGATATACCCTATATTTAAAAGCTAAGTTATACGTCTTCATAGTTTTTCACCTCCATTTTTTAAATTTTATTATTATTGTATTGTACCATAATTTCTAAATATTTTAATCTAAAAAACTAAAAAGATTGCCTAGATTTATCCTCCCCCTAATAGAAGAAGAGGTTTTCTCAGGGCATTTTGATAAAAAAAATCTTTGTACAATATATAAAATATGTTATTGTAATATATTATTTGCATAACATATTTTATTGACTTATAAAACTTTAGATGTTATAATCTGACAAAATTATAAAAGGAGGAAGAGAATGCTAAGGAATTTAAGGAATACAAAACAACTTAATAAATTTGTAATCCTTAGAGATAGTAGGCTCAATTGCTTTATTTTATAATTAAAATTTAATTAATTTTTTATTGATTAAATAGTTTTTAGTTATATTTTTTGTGATTAATACCTGTCTTTTAAGGCAGGTATTTTTTTTATAAAATTTTTTATGGAGGGAAGAGATGAAAAAGATTATTATATCAATGGTAGTTTTATTATTTGTAGTATTTTTGGGGTGTACAAAAGATGAGAAAAAAACAGAGGTTAATGAAAAGACTTATGTGATTGGAACAAACGCTGAATATCCACCTTATGAATATTTAGAAAATAATAAGGTTGTTGGGTTTGATGCTGACATTATTGAGGAGCTTTCTAAAAGAGTAGGATTTAATTATAAATGGTCTAATATGAATTTTGATGGACTTATATCAGCTTTACAGACAAAAAAGGTGGATATGATTATAGCTGGAATGACTGTAACTGAAGAAAGAAAAAACTTTATTAACTTTTCAACACCATATATAGCTCCGAATATTTGTTATATAGTTTTAAAAAATAATAACTTAAAAAATCCAAAAGAACTGCAAAATAAAAAATTTGGTGTAGAATTAGGTACAACTGAAGAGGGAATTGCAAGACAAGTCCCAGGTGCACAAGTGATTCCTTTTACTGGACACACATCAGCTTTATTAGCATTAAAAGCTAATAAAATAGATGCTATGTTATTAGATGAAACTGTTGCTCAAAAGTATATAGAGAACAATCCCGAGATAGAAAGCATCGGAGTTGCTTCTGGAGAAAGCAAAGCAATGGCTTTTAATAAAAGTGATGAAGAGCTAAAAAATAAAATTGATACAGAATTAAAAAAGATGTTAGATGATGGAACTATTCAAAGTTTAAAAGAAAAGTATGGTATATAATTATGGAAATAAAGTCATTTTATATGGAAATTTCAGAAAAAAATCTTGTAAATAATATTAATTATCTTAAAGAAAAATATAAAAAAAGTGTCCTTCCTGTTATTAAGGCAAATGCTTATGGGCATGGAATAGAGCTTATTGCTAAAGCTTTATATAAAAATGGTTATAAAGAGTTTAGTGTTGCTCGATTGAATGAAGCTCTAAAAATTTTAAAAAATGAGGAGCTAAAGAAGTGTAAAGTTTTAGTTTTTGAAACTATAGACGAAAGTTCTTTTTCGTATATAAAAGATTATGATTCTATAATTGTAACTGCTAACAGCTTTAGAGAGCTTAAAAATTTAGTAAATAATGGTATTTCTTCAAAACAAATTCAGCTAAAAATAGATTTTGGATTTGGAAGAAATGGAATAGAACTACTAGATATTTTAAAATTAAAATCTTATATAGTAGATAAAAATCTAGAATTTAATGGAATTTACTCTCATCTTTATGCTACTGATTTCAATGAAGGAAAGGAACTGATAGATAAATTTAATGAAGTTGTATTTTTTTTAGGAAAAGAAAAATTTCAAATGATACATATTCAAAATAGCGTTGGAATTTTATTTTATGGAGCTCAAGATTTTATGACTCATATGAGAAGTGGAATATTCATTTATGGATTGCAAGAAGAAGGATTTTTTCATGAAGGACTGAAACAAGTTTTTCAATTAAAGGGAAAAGTAGCTGGAATAAGAGATATTAAAGATTCTAAGTACTTAGCATATACTTCAAAAGATAACTTGAGTAGTGAAGATTATAAAAATATTGTAAAAATAAAGATTGGCTATGGAGATGGTTTTTTAAAGTGTAATGAAAATAGTATGTGTATAATAAATAAAAAGCCCTATAAAATATTATCTGTGACAATGGATAATACTTTTATAGCTGGTGATAATTCTATTTGTGAAGGAGATGAGGTTATTTTATATCCAAATGTGAATTTAATTAGAAATAATACTGGGATGCATATATGTGAAATTTTACCTTTAATAAATGAAAGAATTGAAAGAGTTTTAAAATAAAATTCAATTAGATTAATAGAATGAATATTACAAGTTGTGATATTGTAGCATAAAATTATTTTTAAATAATTTTTATTTTTTATAGCCTGTAATTATGTGTTTAAAATGAAGTTAATCATATAAATGCTATAAATATTAAATTTAAAATATAGATGAGTTTTTATAGAGATAAATTTTTATTTAATTTTAGTAGATCTCGTATTATGTCAATAATACGAGATCTACTTTATTGTTTTTATTAAGATAAATCCATATATCTAAAATTAATATAAAAATACCGAGAATTAAATTTATATAATACGAGATATAGATATAAAATAAAGAATAATATAAATAAGTTAAAACAGTATTTTTTCATATATTTATGTTATAGGTTTTTAAATTGTAGAAACAAACTGACTCTCTTAATTTCAACCCTTTAAAAAAATTATAAAATTAAAGCTGCTACCAAAAGACTCACTTTCTTTAGGAGATAGAGTCTATAAATATGAATGTGGTCATGTTAGACCTTAATGCTAGTATAACGAACTCTACTAGCTTATTAATTTAAATACTTCTCTTTTGAAAGATGGTAAATATTAGAGAATCTTTTTTACTAATCATCATTATCGTCGTCGTCATCATCTTTATCATAATATTTTTTATTATACCTATTACTTTTATCATCGTCATCATCTTTTTTGTATCTATTTTCTTTGTCATCATTATCTATAGGAATAATGAACTTTCTTCCAAATTTATCAATTTCATCAGTTAAATTTTCATTTATAGATTTAACTTTGTCTTCGATTTTTTCAGAAATAGCATCACTATAATTCTCAAGTAAAGAATCCAAATCTTTAGCTTGTGAACTACTAAAAATAGCTGTAACCATAAAAAATATATAAATTTTCTTATTCATATAAACTCCTTTAAATAAATATTTATAGCCTATATTATATCACTAAAATCAAAGAAATAATAGAAAACTTTTGCTATATGAAAATATATAGATTTAAGATAATTATTCAAATTTATTTTGATAAAATTTTTTATACAAAAGGATTAGTTTTAAAAAACGGTAAATATGAATACATTATAGGAGGTGATTTTTATGAAGGAAAAAAATATTTTCTATAAAAATGAAATTAAGACAATTTATAATATTTTAGAAAGTAAAGAAACTGGTTTATCTAAAGAACAAGTTGATAAATGGTTAGAATCTAATAAAAAAAATGTACTGAGTAAAATTCCAGAAAAATCATTTTTAACTAGAGTTATAGTTGCTCTTTCAGAACCTATGGTAAAAGTTCTTATCGTTGCTATTTTTTTAACTATTTTAATAAATATTATTTCTATTGTAGAACATCAAGAACCTGACTGGGGCCAAACTATTGGAATAATTTTTTCTGTTATATTGGCGACAACTGTAACTGTATTTATGGAAAAAAAATCTCAAGATGCCTTTTCAGCTTTAAAAAAAATTGGAGATACTGGAACTATAAAAGTATTAAGAAATAATATTATATCTATAATCTCTACTGAAGATATTTTTCCAGGAGATATTATTTTTATAAATACTGGAGATAAAGTTCCTGCTGATGGTAGAATAATCGAGTGCTTTGATCTATCTATTGATGAATCTATGCTTACTGGAGAAAGTGTTGCAGCAAGAAAAATACAAGAACCATTAGAAGGAGAGGACTTTTCTTTAGGTGAAAGATTAAATATGGTGTATTCTGGAACTTTTGTAATAGGTGGATCAGCTAAAATTATAGTTACGGCCATAGGAGATGATACGGAAATTGGGAAAATTTCTCAATCTGTACAAGTTGAATATAATATATTAACACCTCTTCAAAAGGAGCTTGGAAGTTTAGGAAAGAAAATTGCTATTGTAGGAATTGGAATTTCTATTATTGTATTTTGTTTAAAGATTTTTAATTACCACATAGATAACAATCTCACATTATCTAATATTGCTCAAGCTATTACAATTTGTATTGTTCTTATTGTATCAACAATACCTGAAGGATTACCAACAATGATAGCTGCAACATTAGCTCTTGGTGTAATGAGACTTTCAAAAGATAATGCTCTTGTCAAAAAACTTGCTGTTTGTGAATCTATTGGAGCAATAGATGTGATTTGTTCTGATAAAACAGGAACATTAACAGAAAATAAAATGAGTGTTGTAAATATAATGAGTTTAAATAGAGATTTAATTTTTAAAAATATATACTTTAATAATAGTAGTTTATTAAAAGGAAACTTTGATACACAAAAAGAGTTTGTAGGAAATCCAACAGAAGTAGCACTTTTAAATTATTACAGAGAAAATTTTAAAGAATTAAATTTTAAAGAAAATAAAGTTATATATCAGTATCCTTTTAGTTCTAGTAAAAAGAGTATGGGAACTGTAATTACAAATAGTTTAGAAAAAGAAAACTATTTGCTTCTTTTTAAAGGAGCACCTGAGAAAGTATTTGAAGTATCTAACCTTTCTTCTGAAGAAAAAAATACTCAAATGAAATTAATTATTAAAGAACAAAATTTAGGTAGAAGAGTATTAGCTTTTTCTCATAAAATTTTTATAAAAAATGAAGATTGGAGAACAAATGAAAGTAACCTCTTAAAAAATTTTACTTATGATGGATTTGTATCTATATCTGATCCAATTAGAAAAGAAGTTTTTGAAGCTATTGATATTTGTCAAAAAGCTAATATAGATATTAAAATATTAACAGGAGACAGTATGTTTACCGCAACAACAGTGGCCAATGAATTAGGTCTTATTAAAGAAAACTCATTAATACTCGAGGCTAAAGAAATTGATCAAATGAGCGAATATGAACTAAATGGGAAGCTAAAAAATATTGCTGTTATTGGAAGAAGTAATCCTTTAACTAAATTAAGAGTTGTAAATGCCTTAATGGAAAGTGGAAAGTCTGTTGCTGTTACAGGAGATGGAATAAATGATGCACCTTCTTTAAAGCGAGCTGAAGTTGGAATTGCTATGGGAATTGCTGGAACAGAAGTTTCTAAGGAAACAGCAGATATTGTATTATTGAATGACTCTTTTGCAACTATTGTAAAAGCAATCGAATCTGGAAGAGGTATTTATGAAAATTTCCAAAAATTTATTCAATTTCAACAAACAGTAAATGTTGCAGCACTATTTTTAATATTAATATTTGAACTTTTAGATTGGGGAACGCCTTTGAAACCAATACAAATTCTTTGGATTAATATAATGATGGATGGTCCTCTTGCTATATCTTTAAGTTTTGAAAAAACAAGAAAATATATAATGTATGAACCTCCAAGAGATAAAAGCAAAAGTATAATGACTGAAGATTTATGGATAGGTATTTTAGCTAATGCCTTATTTATGGTTTTAGTTATAACATTTTTTGTTAGAGTTTTTCATATAAATAAAGAGATGGTTCCTACTTATACATTTAATTTATTTGCATTTCTTGTAACACTTAATGTTTACAATTGTAAGAGTATTAACAAAAAATCTGTATTGTATAATTTATTTGATAATAAAACTCTTAATATAATTTTTCTAGTCACAATAATAATTCAAATATTTATTGGATTGTTTCTTAGACGATTGTTTTCTTTAAATTTTTTAGATTTTAATGAATATTTAATTATATTTGCTTTTTCATTTTTAATAGTTATTTTTTCTGAATCTTTAAAATTTTTAAGAAGAATTTTAAGTAGATAAAACTAATAAATATACCTCATTTAGTTATAAGAGAGACAACTAATGAATTGAATCATTATATTTATCTTTGTAATAATATTTAATATTTTTTAGAAATCTCGATGCAAATTAAAGTAGCCAAGATCTGAAAAAATAAGACTTTGGCTACTAATTACTTTTTATCAGTAATATAAAGTTTTATTCAATTGACCAAACTTTTCTTGTATTATATCTATTAACACTCTTTTTCTTTTCTACTTATTAATAAATTATAATTCGTGTTGATAAGCTCCAGCCCCATAGTGCATCTCATATGAATGAGTATAAATTTCTATAATATTTCCAAATGGATCTTCACAATAAACCATTTTATATGGTTTTTCTCCTGGATAATATTCTCTAATTGGCATTCTTTGCTTTCCACCTGCTCCTATAATTTTAGCAGTTAATTGCTCTATGTTGGGGTCCTTTACTGAAAAATGAAATACTCCTGTTGGATATGGATTAAATTCATGTTTAGGTTTATCATTTTGAGGAAACTCAAACATTTCAATTCCTATTCCATCACCTGTTGAAAGGTGAGCTATTTTAAATTCTTTCCACCCTTCTCCAAAAACATCAATACACATCATTCCTATTGCTGTTTCTTTTTCTTCCTTAACTAATGTAGGTTCCATTATAACATACCAGTTCATAACCTCTTTATAAAATTTAACAGCCTCCTCTAAATTTGGTACTGATATTCCTATGTGTGAAAAATTTCTTGGATACATATTTTCTCCTCCTAAATTATTTAAAATTTTAACTTGCGTTATTTACTGTGTTAGTATATATTAATATAATAATTTAGTAAAGTATGCACTTTTTAGTAATATACTACCTAAAAAGTAAGTAAAGGAGATGACGATGATAAGTAAAGAGAGAAAAGAAAAATATAAATGTTCTATAGAATATACATTGTCTTTTATTGGTGGAAAATGGAAGCCTATCATATTATGGTATCTAGGTATTGAAGGAACTCACAGATACGGAGAACTAAAGAACAAATTAAATGGAATAAACCACAAAATGTTAACCCAACAATTAAAAGAACTTGTAGAAGATGGTTTAGTAAATAGAGTTGAATATACACAGATTCCACCTAAAGTTGAATATTCTATGACAGAAAGAGGAATGCAATTTATCGATATTTTAAAACTTATGCATGAATGGGGAAGTAATAATTAATAAAGAGAGAGGATAAACTCCTCTCTCAAAATAACTTTATAATTAACAGTCTCTGTTTTTTACCTGTTGGAACTACTATTATCATAAATATCTTTTTTTAAATTATTTTTAGTTTTAAAAATCTATAGGTAGATTATTTTGTTTTAAAAAAGAGAGTTTATCCCAATATCCTCTTTGAAATATAATTTTATTATTAACTATATGAAAAAATCCACATCCTCTAAAGCCAACTGGATCCTTCCATTCCATAATAGCCCATTGTCCATCTTCAAAAATATTTTCAACTATACAAACCATTTTTGCAGTTGAAAATTCATTTTTAAACATTTCTTTTATAGCCATTTTTCCGATTACTGGCTCATTGGCTACTTGATGATTTATTGCATTATCATCGTAAAGATTTGCTAAGGAGTCTGCATCAGCTTGATTAAATGCATCTACCCACTTGTTTAAAATTTGTTTCGGTGTCATAAAACCTCCTAAAAAATAATTTTTTTATTATATTTTAATTAATTTACTATATTTTAGATTTCCCATTTTTATATATTAAATACACCAATAACTTTAAATATATTTATGAAAGTATAATTAAACTTATCTAATTTCTTTTAATATCAAACTTAGACTTTTTTTTTCTAAAATATATCCAAAATTTTCTGAGCAAATTTTTTTATCTTTTAAAACTATTTTTCCATTTATAATAACATATTCTATCCCCACTGGAAATTGAAAAGAGTTTTCAAAAGTAGAACTATCTTTAATTTTATCCAAATCAAAAATGGTAATATCTGCAAAGTTTCCATTTTTAATCTCTCCACGTCCCTCTAATCTAAAGAGTTTAGCTGGTCTCTCGGTAATTCTATTTATTATTTTTTCTATTGAAACCTCATCTTTAATCATCCATATATATTTTGGAAATGTCCCAAAATTTCTCGGATGAGGATTTCCCAATCTAAATTTATCCTCCATTGGTAAAGAGTTCCCATCACTAGCAATAACTCCCAAATCACTTTTAAAAAACTCCTTTACATCCTTTAAATCCATAGAGAAATATATAGCTTGAGCCTTTCCTTTAGATTTTTCAAGTATATATAAAACAGTTTTTTCTTCACTTAAATTTAGATGTTTTGAAATCTCAGAGATTGTTTTTCCATTGAAATAAGTATCTTTTAAATAACTATTAGATACCAAAATATTATTACTTCCCCCTCTTTTTTCAATCTTTTCTCTTATTAAAGACATCACTTTATCAGAGAAATTAGGAATCTCCTTTATAAAAGTTTCTATATCTCCATCGAAAATATTTTGAGGTATAAGAACAAAAAGATTTGTACAAGTAGCTTCATAAGGATATTGATCAAAAGATATTGATACTCCAGATTTAGAAGCTTTCTCTAACATCTCTATAATTTTTCTAGACTTTCCCCAATTTTTTTTGTTCATAACTTTTAAGTGGGAAACATTGACCTTTGCTCTAGTTTCTCTACCGTAATAAATAACCTCTTCTATGGATTTTTCAATTTCATTAACCTCATCTCTCATATGAAAAGATGCAACTCTATCATACTTTTTTACAACTTTTAAAAGTTCTAGAATCTCCCTTTGGCTCATAAAATTTCCTGGTTGATATATCAATCCAAAAGATATTCCAAGGGCACCCTCCTCAAATTGTTTTTCCAAAAGTCTCTTCATCTTTTCAATTTCACTTTCATTGGCCTCGCTTGACTTAAACCCCATTATAGCTATTCGAATACACCCAGCTCCAACAAGAAATCCTTGATTAGTTACAAGTTTTCCCTTTTCTAAAAATTTTTTTAAATCTAAAAAAGATTTAGTTTTACTTAAATCTAGTGGATAATAATTTATATCTGAATGAGTTTGAATATACTTTTTAAGATTTTCTCTATTCTCATCTGACCACGGAAAGATTCCTATTCCACAATTTCCATTAATTTCTGATGTCACTCCTTGATAAACTTTACTTGGGCAACTTTCATATATAAATCCAGAAATATCTGAGTGACTATGAATATCTATAAATCCTGGAGTCACATAAAGATTCCTAGCATCAATAATTTTCTTTCCAATCAGTTTATCTTTAGAGATAGCCTCAATTTTATCTCCCATTATTCCTATATTTAGAAGTTCTTTTTCTTTGAGACTACCAAAGACAACAGTTCCATTTTCTATAACTAAATCATATTTTTTTTCATCAACAGTTTTTAAAGTTTTCATATATACATTCACCCAATCTATTATTTAAGAGAACAGCTTCTTTATTTTCTCCCTCTGCTAAAATAATCAAATCTACAAAGCTATTTTTGAAAAATATTCTTCCTGCATCATGCTCTATATTTGTTAAATCACCAGTTTTATGGGCTATCTCTACTTTTCTAAAAAAATATAGAGGAATTTTAGAGTTACACAGTTGATTTTTTAGAATAAAAAGTGCTGTCTCATCACAATATAGATTTTCTAAAACTTTTAGGGTATCTCTAGCACTTGTAAAATTGTCTAATCCCCTCTCTCTAGCTTCAGAGTCATACATTTTTCTTTGAAGTTGAGTCTCATAGTAACTTTTTTTCTCAATAAAACTTTGAATGTAATTTATTCCTAAAATATCTATCAACATGTTCGTAGCTGTATTATCACTTAAAGTTATCATAAGTGTCGCTAAATCTTTTATTGTCACACTTAAATTGTCGTCTAAAACTTTTAAAACTCCGAAACCTGGAACTTTTTCCATTGAATCCACACTTTTTTTATCACTATAAGATAATTCACCTTGAGATATTTTTTCTAGGAGTGCCTCTAAAATAAAAAGCTTTATCAAACTAGCTGATTGAAAAATTTTACTTTCATTTTTAGAAAATATCTCTTCTCCATCAACCTTAACTATAATGCCTACTTTTCCTGAAAATTCATTAATTATATTTTGTAAATTAGATTTTAGTTGATCAAATCTTTTCATGATTCCCTCCTTAAATTGAGTTATATACATTTAATATTTGCATCATTACTCCATTAACAATTGCTTCCTCATCAATATCAAAGTTTCCATTATGAGCCTGAGTTTTTATATTTTTCTCGGTATTTCTAACTCCTAAAGTAAAAAATGCTCCCTCAGTGTTTTCAATGAAATACGCAAAGTCTTCCACTCCCATATTGGCTAACTTTTTTTCATAGATACTATTCTCTCCAAAAAGTTCAGTAGCACTTTTTTTAATAATATCTACAGATTTATCATGGTTTATTAAAGCTGTATAACCAGGCTCTATATTAATCTCACCCTTTCCACCAAAAGCTAAAGGTAGAGTTGTTACAATCTCTTCAATTCTTTTTTTCATTCTAGCTCTAACATCTGGATCTAAAGTTCTCAAAGTTCCTCTAAGCTCAATCTCATTTGATATAATATTCCCAGCAGTTCCACCATTTATTGTTCCAATTGTTATTACACCAGATTCTCTAGCATCTAAATTTCTACTCACAATACTCTGTAGAGCAATAATAACATGAGATGCTATTAAAAGTGCATCCACGCCTCTACTTGGATAAGCACCATGACAACTTTCTCCCTTTATCTTTATTTTTAAGGTATCTGAAGAAGCATTCATAGCTCCATACTTTATTCCAATTTTTCCAACATCTATAGTTTCATCTACATGTAATCCATAAACAGCATTAACTCCATCAAGAGCTCCATCTTCAATCATAGGTTTTGCCCCTCCAACAGTTTCTTCAGCAGGTTGAAAAAATAATCTTATATTTACAGGTGGCTTCTCCTTTGTTTCATAAAAATATTTTGCCACTCCTAAAACTACAGTTGTGTGTACATCATGTCCACAGGCATGGCAAATTCCACTATTTTTTGAAGCATAATCTACACTTTTTATATCCTGTATAGGAAGTGCATCTATATCCCCTCTTAATGCTATCGTTATATTTTTATTTTCTCCCTCAATCTCAGCTATAACTCCTGTGTCAAATGAAGTTCTATGAGGAATATTCATCTCATCTAAATATTCACAAATTTTATCGTGAGTTCTAAACTCTTGAGTTCCTAATTCTGGGTGCTCATGAAAATCTCTCCTCACCTTTACTAACCAATTTTTTATATTTTCGCTGTGTTTTTTTAAAAGTTCTATATTCATAAATTGCATCTCCTTAAAATATATTTTCCAATAGTATATCATTTTTTGTTAAATCATCATAACTTTCTCTTTTAGAAACAAGATAACTTTTTCCATCTTTTACAAATACCACTGCTGGTTTTAAAGCTTTATTGTAATTACTACTCATAGAATGTCCATATGCCCCTGTACAGCTAACAAGAATTAAATCATTTTCCCTACATTTTCCTAACCTTACATTTTTAGCTATGATATCTCCCGATTCACAACATTTACCAGCAATAGTTACAATCTCTTTCTCTGTTTCATTAAGTTTATTTGCAACGATACTCTCATATTTAGCTTGATAAAGAGCTGGTCTTATATTATCCGTCATTCCTCCATCAATAAAAATATATTTTTCACCACCATATGTTTCTTTTTCACCACCAACCATATAAAGAGTACTTCCAGCTTGAGCTACGATAGATCGCCCAGGTTCTATAGTTACATTTTTTATATCTATCCCTTCTTTTACTAAACTATTTTCTAAACATCTGATGATTTTTTTCATGATTTTTTTCAGATTAACATCAGTATCCTCTTGGGTATATCTAACTCCAAACCCTCCTCCAATATTTATATCTGGAATGTATATATTAAGTTTTTCTGAAATTTTCTTTGTGAACTCAACCATAGTTTCAACACCTTCGCAAAAAGCTAACTCATCAAAAATCTGAGATCCAATATGACTATGAAATCCTAAAAAATTTAACTCAGGTCTATCTACAATATCCTTAACTATTTTAACAATATCTTTATCAAAAATAGACTCCCCAAACTTAGATGAGTGCTTTGATGTTTTTATATATTCATGAGTATGAGCATCTATTCCAATATTTAATCTTAACATAACATTCATTTTTTTATTAAATTTTCTACACACAAGTGCAACTTTTTCAGCTTCAAATCTATTATCTAAAATAATACTCCCAATCCCGTTTTTTACACACATCTCAATCTCTTCTAAAGATTTATTATTACCGTGCATATGAACTCTTTTTGTAGGAAAACTCGAAGTTAAAATAGTGTACAGCTCTCCACCTGAAACAGCATCAATATCAAGTCCATTCTTTTCAATAATTTGAGCCATTCCTTTAGATAAATAAGCTTTTGAAGCATAAACTATAGTTGTTTTAAATTTTTCACTGACAAAAGATTCCTTTAAATCTTTTATATTTTTCTCCATAAACTCTAAATCATAAACATAAAGAGGAGTGCCATACTTTTCCTGCAATTCTTTTACAGAAACTCCACCTATTTCTAAAACTCCATCTACATTAGTCATTGTTCCTAAATATTTCACTGTATCCTCCTTGATTAATAAAACTATTAAAATACAAAAAAAGGCCTAAAACTCTATATTAATTAGAATTTTAGACCTTATTTACGTTTTTTTTGATAAATAAGTGTATTAATTCGCTGATTGATTATATTTTTTTATAGCGTCTTTATAGGCTACGATTATAGATTTTTGAGAGGATCCTAAATAATTTTTTAATATGATAGAACTTATCTCTTCAAAATCTTTTATAAAGTCTTTTCCAACAAAGATTTTTTTAATAAAATCATTCGTTATCTTTAAAATTGCAGAAGCTTCAACATCTAAAATTTTTCCATTTTCATCAATGATAAAACCCACAAAAAAGCTGTTATAATTTTTAGTTATTGCATTATCTATAGACGTTTTTGCAGTCCCAACAATATACTTTTCTTTCATAACTATCTCCCCTAGTATCAAATAATTCCTATGAATAATATATACTCCAAGAACTCTTAAAAGTCAAATAAAAAAATAAAAACAAAAATTTGACAGAAGTTAAAACTTGAGGTATAACATCTATTAATTGAATAAATGAAGAAATAAAAAAATACACTTATTTATGATTCTAAAAGTAAATGAGGTCTAAAATTATCTTTAAAATAGTTTTCAAAACTATGTAAGAATAATTTTAGACTTTTTTTTATACATTTTTTATATAGTATAAGGAGGAAAATATGAAAGTAGGAGTTTTTGATTCTGGTGTTGGTGGGTTAACAGTTTTAAAAGAGTTATTAAAAGAGTTAAGTTCTACTGAATTTATCTATTATGGTGATAGTTTTAACTCCCCATATGGAACTAAAACAATTGAGGATATTCAAAAACTTTGTTATAAAATTAGTAAATTTTTAATAAATAAAGATGTTGATCTCATAGTCATAGCTTGCAACACAGCTACTGTAGCTTCTCTAGATTATTTAAAAGAAAAGTTTCCTACTCTTCCAATTATAGGTGTTATAAATCCAGGGGCTACTATGGCACTAAGAGAAAGTAAAAATAAAAAAATTGGAGTGCTTTCAACTCCATTAACAGCTAAAACAAATGCTTATAAAAATGTTATACAAAATTTAAATGAAAATTATGAGGTATATCAACAAGGATGTGAACTGCTTTGCCCTATGATAGAGAAAGGTTGGAAGGACAATGAGGAGTCTCACAATATTTTAAAAAATTATATCGAAAATTTACCTAAGGATATTGATACTCTAATTTTAGGTTGTACTCACTACCCATACTTAGAAGAAAAAATTAGAGATATAGCTAAGTGTACTATAGTTAATCCAGCTAAGGAAACTGCTAGATTAGTTGGTGAACAATTAAAAAAATTAAAAAGTATTGCAAATTTAAAAAATTATAATAAAATAAGTTACTATGTAACTGGAGATTTAGAAAATTTTATAACTGTTAGGGAACAGCTATTGGATCAAAAAATGGTTAATGTATATAAAATTTAAAAAGGGGAGTGTTATATGAATAGTGAATCAAATCTAAATTTAAAAAATAATGGTGGAGTGGATGTAAAAGGAAAGGAACTTAAAATAGAGAAGTTTAAAATTCCTCATACCTATGTAATTATTGTTGGAATGATTATTTTATCATTTATAGGAACCTACATAATTCCTGCTGGTGTTTATGAAAGAGTTAAAGATGTAAATTCAGGTAGAATGATTATAGCTCCAGAAACTTTTACATATGTTGCCAATACACCTGTTAAGTTTTTCTCTTTTACTGAGCACAATCTATTTACTGTATTAATTAGAGGTCTTCAAGCAACCTCTGGAATTGTTTTTTTCACATTTTTAGTTTGTGGATTTTTTAATATGATTCAAAAAACAGGTGCCATTGATTCTGGAATAGCAAAAGTAGCTTACCTATTCAGAAATAAAGGTATGCTTTTAATTCCAGTTGTCATGTTTGTATTTTCAATTGGAGGAGTAGCAATTGGTATGAATACAGAAGCTATAGCTTTTGTTCCACTGGGAGTTCTTTTAGCTAGAGCTCTTGGATTTGATGCTATGGTTGGAATGGCTATGGTAGCTTTAGGAGCTGGAGTTGGTTTCGTTGGTGGATTTATAAATCCATTTACGGTTGGAGTTGCTCACTCAATAGCTGGACTTCCAATTTACTCTGGAATGGGATTTAGAGTAATAGTTTATATAGTTTTATATGTTGCTACAGTTTTATATATTATGAGATATGCTAGAAAAGTAAAGGAAAATCCTTTTAGTAGTGTGGTATTTGATTTAGAGGTTAAACAAAAATCTATGTCTAATATATCAACAAATAATCAAGAGATTCCAGATTTAACTCTTAGACAAAAAGGTGTTCTTTTAGTTATGTTAGTTGGATTTATAACTTTAACATATGGAGTTTTAAAACACGGATGGGGAACAGAGCAATTAATTAGTATATTTATGTTCATGGGAATTGCTTCTAGTTTTGTTGCGGGAATCTCCCCTACTGATTCTGCAAATAACTTTTTAGATGGAGCTAGAGGAGTTGTATTCGGAGCCCTTGCTGTGGGATTAGCTCGTGGAATCCTAGTTGTGTTAGAAGATGGACAAATTATAGATACAATTTTATTCTATCTCTCTAGTAAAATTTCATCTTTGCCGGGAGTTATCTCAGCTTTACTTATGTATTTCGTTCAAATTATAACAAATCTATTTATTCCATCAGGAAGCGGACAAGCTGCAACAACTATGCCCATTATGGCTCCTTTAGGCGATATGATAGGAGTTTCTAGACAAACTGTTGTTTTAGCTTTTCAATATGGAGATGGATTTACAAACTATATCAATCCAACTGCAGGAGGACTTATGAGTTACCTTGCAATTTCACAAATCTCATATGAAAAATGGGTAAAGTGGATGGCTCCTCTTATGGGAATCTGGCTAAGTATCGGAGCTACTGCAATCGTTATCGCATATTTTATAGGATATTAAAAAAAAGTCTCTTATAATAGAGACTTTTTTTAATATATATTAGTCCATAAAACTAGATTTATCCATAAAATGCGCAGTAAATAGTTGAAATCATAAAAGAGAGTAATAATAATTTTTCAGTTCGATATTTATTTGAATCTTTTTTATTGAAGGTAATCTTTTTACGACTGCTCTTCTTTTTATTTAATGTTGATAAAGCATTAGAATTAAAATAAATCATAAGATACCTCCGTATTCATTATATTATTTATAAATATATATTCAAAAGTTAAATAAATATTCCTTTAGAAATATATTTCATTTATTTTGAAATTTAATTTTATAATCTCGTATTATTTTTATAATACGAGATTTGATAGATTGATTTTTAAAATATTAAATGATATAATCAATAATAATATAAAGAATACAGTTTGATATTAACTATGAGGTGGATGATGGGGAAGATAACTAAAGCAATTTCACAAGAAGAGATTGATAAAATATTAGGCTCTAAAAAAATAAAACAAGATGTAAGAAACGCCCTTTTAATAGAATTAAATACAGGTCTTAGAATTCAAGATATTGCAAAACTTAAATTTTCGGATATTCAATTTGGAAAATTAGAAATTATAGAGAAAAAAACAAAAAAACCTCAAATTACAAGAATTAATATAGAACTTGTAGAGTATCTTTTTAAAAATAGAACAAGAGAAGATAATTATATATTTGCTTCAAATGAAAAAGCTGTTCAAGCTTTTGTAAGAAAAGTACAATATCAAATAGCTCAAGCTTGTGATTATGAAAATATAGATAATAGTTTTATAAGCACTCATAGTTTTAGAAAAGCATTTGCAACTTTAGCTTATGAAGAAACAAAAGATATTATGTTTGTTCAGCAGCTACTAAATCATTCAAGTGTTTCTGTTACGCAAAGATATATTCAAATAAATAAAGAAAAAGCTGATACTTACAGAGATAAACAAAGATTAGGATTTTAAAAAAAGCTGGTACAAATAGAGTAATTACTCTATTTGTTCTCCAGCTTTTTATTTTTATAAAAATATTGAAATATAAAAGGAGCTAAAATAATAAAAATAAAACATGGAATTAATATTCCAAAATAAAGATTAATTTCATTCTTAGGAATAGAAGCTGGTGGTAAAAAACTAGCAAATAAAATAAAAAACATTGTAAATAAAGCCAAAAAACCAATTATTCTTTTAATAAATATTGGGATATTAAAAATATTTTTTGAATTTCTATTTTTAAATGTTGATTTAATATATGATAAAAAAATAAATATATAAACACAAGAATAAATTGCAACATCTAAATAGATTGCAACTAAAAATGCAGTATTTCCAGATTTTGATAAAGATAATAATAAAATTAAAATGATAAATAAAAAACCTTGATAACATAAAGTATAAGTAGGGGTTTTAATAGAATTTTCATAGATAAAATATTTAGGTAATAATCCATCAGCAGCACTATTTTGTAAAGCAAGTGCAGGACTTATTACCCAATTACTTACTTTGGGAAGTAAACCTAATACAATAAAAAATGCAATTAATCTTGCAAAAACTAGAGGAATGCCGAAATATTTAAAAAGAAAATCCACTGTATTAATAAAACCAGTACTTAGATCTATTTTATCTACAGGAAAAATAATAGCAATTGAACTACTACCAATTAAATTTGTAAAAATAACTGTTATTATTACTATTAAAATAGCTTTTGGAAAATCTTTATTTATATTTTTTAATCTATTTATAAAAGGACCACAAGCCTCTACTCCTGTTAAACTAAGAACAAAAGGAACAAAGTTTAATAAAGTTTCTTTAGAATTTAATGGTGGAATAAAACTGCTTTTCTCTATTGGAAAAGGTAAGGATCGAACATTTAAAGCGTATATAATTCCTAGTATAAAGCAGATAATTAACGGTCCAATTACACAAAACCAAAATCCAAAAGCTTCTATTTTTATGACAAATTTTGGCTCTGTTATTTGGAGACAAACTAAAAATAAATAAAAGAATATACAGACAAATGCTTTATACAAAGGATTTGAATTCATTTCAGGAGCTGATAAAGCATATGAAAATGTCCCAGTAACAAAGTAAAGCATCGGAATACTCATAACAATAGCTTGTAACCATTCCCAAAAAGTAGTTGAAAGTCCAATTTTATCTCCAAAAGAATAACTTATCCAAGAAAATACATTAGTTCCATACCCTTCAGTTGTAGATAATTCTGCAACAACAATTGTTAAAGGAATAAAAAATAAAATAGCAGTTATGATTAAGTAAAAAATCAACTTACCACCACTAGTTCCCAATGTAGGCAAATTTGAAGTTGTAAAAATAGAAGAGATTGTTAATGCTGTAAATGCAATTGGAGTAATGCTACTATTATTTGTATTGTCCATAAACCCTCCTGTTAAACAATTATTTTACAGGGTATTTACGAATAAAAAATAAAAAACCTTTTTTATTATAAAATATCTTTACTAAAAAAATCTAGATTGCTATACTATATCAGTATATTCTATTTTAGATGGAATTAAAAAATAAAAATGAGGTAGAAAAATGAAAATAAATCAAACTAATTCAACTAGTGCATCATTAGTTGAATTTCAATTAGAAAAAGGTGAAAGTATAAGGATTGAACCTGGATGTATGGTTTACAAAGATAGCTGTATAAATTTAGAGGGTAAAGTTAATGGTGGATTGTTCTCAGCTATAGGAAAAGCTTTTTTTGGTGGAGAAAGCTTTTTTACTTCTGTAGCAACAGCAAAATCTTCAGGAAGAATTGGAGTTGCTCCAAAAGGATTTGGAAATATAAAAATTTTAAATGTATCTTCAGGTCATCAATGGTATATTAATGATGGAGCTTTTTTGGCTTGTAACACATCTGTTGATTATATTTCTACTAGACAAAAAAGAATGCTAAATTCAATATTAGGTAATACTGGTGGATTTTTTATTTTAAAATCTAAGGGCGAGGGAGAACTTTTAGTAAATGGTTTTGGAGATTTAATAGAAATAGAATTAGATGGAAATGTTCCTTTTCAAATTGATAATGGCCATGTAGTTTGTTGGCAAGAAACATTAGATTATACTTTAGAAATAGCTAGTGGATTATTTGGCTTTAGATCAGGAGAAGGACTATTAAATACATTTAGAGGAAAAGGTAAAGTTATTATTCAAACGAGAAATATTCAATCTTTTGTAGATCTTTTGGTTGATTATATTCCATTTCCAAAAGAAAAATAATAGAGAGCATAAAAAAGAGGTTAGCAAATAGCAAACCTCTTTTTGTTATTAATTTTTTACTTTTACTCAATAGAACATGATTCTAAATATTTTTCAGCCCATTTCTCAATCATTTCTAAAGCAGGTAAAAGAGCTAACCCTTTTTCTGTAAGTTTATATTCAACTCTCGGTGGTACTTCAGGATAAACAACTCTTTCTATAATTTTTTCCTCTTCTAAGGCTTTAAGTTGTTCATTTAATATTTTTTGAGTAATTCCACGGATTCTTCTTTGAAGTTCTAAAAATCTAACAGGTTCATCTTTTAAATGGCAGATAATTAATGCTTTCCATTTTCCACGAATAAATTCTAAACCTAAATCTAATTGACAAAAATAGTTCTTATCTTTATAATTTAACATTTTATCTCCCTTTGATTTTTAAAAATTTTAGTAACTTTATTTTAACATTTTAATTATTAATGTCAAATAACAAAATTTTTTTAATATTATATAAAATTTTTTATACAAAACTCCTGTTCTCATTTAAATTCTTACAAAAAAGTAAGTAGTCTTACAAAAAAGTGCGTACTTGTTAAAATAATTATAATGAAATATAATTTTGTCATAATATAAAAGATTAAAGGAGAACGATTATGAAAAGTATTTTTGATAAAACAAAACTTGGTAATTTAGAGATGAAAAATAGAATAATAAGAGGCGCATTATGGGAAGATTTAGCTGATGAAAAAGGACACTTAACTCCAGAGCTTTCAGCCATCTATGAAGAATTAGCTCAAGGTGGAGCTTCAACTCTTATTACAGGATACGCTTTTGTTACTAAAGATGAGCAACCAAATCCTGGAATGATGGGGATATATGATGATAGTTTTATTCCTGAATATAAAAAATTTACAAATAAAATTCATGAATATGGAGCTAATATAATAATGCAAATAGTTTACGGAGGGTTCATGACAACGTTTAATGTTGGAGAAAGAACTATTTGGGGACCTTCAACTATGCAAAATGAAAATACTGGAACTTGGGCTAAAGAGATTACAAAAGAAGAGATAAACTATTTAGTTAAAGCATATGCTGACGCAGCATTAAGAGTTAAAAAATCAGGATTTGATGGTGTTGAAATACATAGTGGGCATGGATATCTTCTTAGTCAATTTTTATCACCATATTATAACAAAAGAACTGATGAATATGGTGGTTGTATTGAAAATAGAGGAAGAATTATATTTGAAATTTTTACAGCTATGAGAAAGTCTGTAGGAAAAGATTTTCCTATTTGGATAAAGTTAAACTCTGCTGACTATGTTAAAGAGGGGGGACTTACAGAAGAAGATAGTATGTATGTTGCTAAAAAACTTGCAGAGTTAGGGATTGATGCAATAGAGGTTACAGGTGGAAATGAATCTATAAAAGAGGTATCAGATAATAATTTAGGCGCTGCGAGAACTAAAGTTGTAGTTTCTAAAACTAACGAATCATATTTTAAAGACTACGCTAAAAAATTAGCTGAAATGATTGATATTCCAGTTATTTTAATAGGTGGAAATAGACATATAGATGTGATGGAGGAGATTTTAAACAGTAGTAAAATTGAGTATTTTTCAATGTCTAGACCATTGACTTGCGAACCTAATTTAGTTAATATTTGGATGTCAGGAGACTTGAAAAAACCAAAATGTGTATCGTGTAATAAATGTTATTTTACACCAGGGAAGAGATGTATTTTTAATTTAAAAAAATAGTTGGATAAAGGAGAACATATGAATTCAATTTTTTACAGAAGAAGTATTAGAAGTTTTTTAGACAAAGATGTTGAATGTGAAAAAATAGAAAGGATTTTAAGAGCTGGGATGCAAGCGCCATCAGCACATAATTTTAAACCTTGGGAGTTTATTGTTATTGAAAGTGAAGAAAAGAAAAATGATATTTCAAAAATGAGTCCTTACGCAATCCCAGTAAGTAAATCTAAAGTTTCTATAGTTGTTTTAGGAAATACAAAATTAGTAGAAAAAGATAATATGTGGTTACAGCAAGATTTAAGTGCGGCTATTCAAAATATGTTACTTCAAATTGTAGAAGAGGGACTAGGAGGAGTTTGGCTTGGTTTTTATCCTGAAGTGGAAAGAGTAGAAAAAATGAAGAAGTACTTTAATTTACCAGAACATATAATTCCTTTTGGAGTTGTGGCTTTTGGATATTCTAATGAAGAAAATAAATTTATAGATAGATATGATGAAATAAAAGTTCACTATGAAAATTATAATTGGAAAGAAAATTAGAGTTTCGATTAAATTTTATAATAATTAATTTTAAGTAAGCTTTTAAATGATGAATAAAAAAAGTAGAGGGCAACCATCACAAATCCCTCTACTTCACTACTAAATCACCTTCTAATAACTTTAAAACTTTCAATCATTTTCTTAAAAAACTTTTTAAATCTCTTAAAAGTAAAACAGTTTACTGACTTTAAATCTATTACCTCATATAATAGTTAGAAAAACAACTTCATGATTTGTTAAAATTAATTAAAATACTATTTTTCTTCATTTTTTAAAAATTAAAACATCTTTGAAACTGTGTGATGGCTATTTTACTACTTTAAAATTAAAGACTAAATCCTTTTCTACTTTCTAACTATTATTATAACTTTTAGACGTTTATTTTCTCAAAAAAAGTTTGAAAATTATTATTATTTTTATAAAATATTTCAGATTAAAATAATTTTAATTTAAACAAAAATATATTTTCAATAATTTCCAAATTATATTCAATATTAGATAATTTTAGGGCTTTATCAACAATTGAAAGCCCTAGACCCATTCCATCAAAGTTAAAATCTTCTGCATTTTTTCCTCTTGCAAATGGCTGTATTAAAACATCTTCATTATTTTCCAAATAACCTTGAAAACTATTTTTTATTACTAAATAATCATCTTCTTGGAAGATATCTATTTGTCCTCCAATTGGACTATATTTTAAAGCATTTTGAACAAGATTGTTAATAACTAATTTTATTATTCTAGGATCACACATAATTATTTCATTCTCCATTTTGACATCTATATTAATATCTTTTTCTAACTCTAAAATATCATATTTTTCCAAAGCACCTTCTAGAATTACTTTCAAATCCACAAATTCTTTCTTTATTTTAAAAACTGTATTATCTAATTTTGAAAGAGTTAGAAGATTTTCAATAAGCTCTTTCATTTCATTTCCCACTCTTAAAATAATATTATAATATTTTCGCTGTTCAGTTTCATTCATATCTTTATGTTCTAATAAAGCTGTAGCATGAGTACAAATAATAGAAACAGGGGTTCTTAGCTCATGTGATGCATTAGAAACAAAGGATTTTAAATTTTTAATGGAAGATGAAAGTTCTTGAGACATTTTATTTAAACTAAGACTCAATTCTCCTATTTCATCATTTCTATTTATTTGAATTTTATCAGGAAAGTCTAGTTGAGATATTTTACTAGCCTTTTCATTTAAATAACTTATATCTTTAGTAATTCTTTTAGAAAATATTAGACCACTTGCTAAAGATATAATAAGGGCTAATATTGCTGTTATAAAATTAAATACATTACTTTCGTGACTATGAGATTGAATTACAGAGAGTGATGTACTTACAAACAAAGCTGTTTTATTAGAAATTTCTTCACCATAATAAAGAATTTTAGCATCATTTCCTAAAAATTCTTTAGCAATAAATTTATTATATGGAATATCTTGGATACTATTGCTCCTTCTCATCATGTGATTACTCATCATCATATGCTTCTTTTGTAAATTTTTAATATCTATATCTATTCCAGTAGATTCTTTAATATCATAAATATAATTTTCAAAATCATCACTAGATTTTGTTTCATAAATTATTTTAGCATTTTTAATGACTTTTAACATTGTCTCTTTTTTTCTATATACATAAAATTTTTCTAAAAAAAGAGCATTAAAGATATAGTTTATTAAAATTGTTATTAAAATAAGAAAAATAGAAAATCCAAATATTTTACTAAAGAGATTAACTTTAATTTTGATTAAAGACATATCCAACTCCTCGTATTGATTTTATATAATCTCCATAAACTCCAAGTTTTTTTCTCAAACGAGTAACAAGAGTATCTACCGCTCTCTCATCGCCACTAAATTCAAATCCCCAAACTTCATTTAATAATGTTTCTCTAGCTAGAATTAAATTTTGATTTCTAAAAAAATATTCTAAAAGTAATGCTTCTCTTTTAGTTAAAATAACTTCTTCATTATTAAAATTGACTTTAAAAGTATTATAGTCGAAAGTTAATCCATCTAAATAAAAAAATTCATTATCTTCCATTTTTAAGATTTTTTTTATTTTTAATATAATGACTTTTATACTTATTGGTTTTGTAATATAGTCATCAGCACCTAATTTTAATCCATGAATTTCATCTAGTTCAGTATCTCTAGCGGTCATAATTATAATTGGAACTTTAGAATAGCGTCTTATTTCATCACAAATTTCCCAACCATTTTTTTTAGGAAGATTAATATCTAAAAGTATTAAATTTGGAGAAAAACTATAAAATTCATCAATAGCTAAATCTCCCTGAGTTACTATTTTAGTTTCAAACTTTTCTTTTTCTAAACTGCTTTTGATAATATTAGCTAAATCTTTTTCATCTTCTATAATTAAAATTTTTTTCTTCATAAATAAATTCCTTTCTAATATTTAAATAATTATACTAGATTATACGATGAATACACTAGATAATCTCGTATTTTTTATAAAATATTTAATCAATTTACTTTACATACTAAGAATATCAAATATTTGTTTCAGAATTATGTCAAATTTTAAATAATTTTATTTTAAATAAATTATCTTAGCATTATAAATACTGCAACTATGAATAAAAAAGATTAACATAAGATATTTTATTGTTGACAATCCAATTTTTTAGGAGTATTATGCAATCGTTGTAATAAATTAATGGTTATTATTCAAAAATATGTTAAGTTAAGGAGAAAATTACATGAGTAAACATTTATCTACTGAAATTAGAGTTGCAATCGAAGAAAATAATCCATCAATAAAAAGAGATGAAAATAAATGTATAAAATGTGGTCTTTGTAAAAATATTTGTACAGATTATATAGGTGTAAATGGACATTATTCATTGGAAGAAACTAATGATATAGCTGTTTGCATAAACTGTGGACAATGTGCTAATGTATGTCCAGTAGAAAGTATAACAGAGATTTATGATTTTAATAAAGTTCAAGAAGCAATAATGGATAAAGATAAAATTGTAATTTTTTCAACATCTCCTGCTGTAAGAGTTTCAATTGGAGAAGAATTTACTTTAGAAGATGGAGCTTTTGTAGAAGGACAAATGATTTCTCTCCTTAGATTATTAGGAGCAGATTATGTGTTAGATACAAATTTTGCAGCAGATTTAACAATTATAGAAGAAGCTAGTGAGCTTTTAGAAAGAATCAAAACAAAAAATAGACCTCTTCCTCAATTTACAAGTTGTTGCCCTGCGTGGATTAAATATGCAGAAACATTTCATCCCAATATATTAAATCATATTTCAACTTCTAAAAGTCCTATTGGTATGCAAGGACCAACTATAAAAACTTATTTTGCAAAAAAAATGGGTATAGATCCTAATAAAATTGTTAATGTAGCTTTAACTCCTTGTACTGCTAAAAAATTTGAAATCAAAAGAGCAGAGATGAATTCATCTGGAAAATATTATAATAATGAAAATATGAGAGATATGGATTATGTTATAACAGTTAGAGAACTAGCTCTTTGGGCAAAAAAAATGAATATTAATTTTAATACACTAAATGAAAGTTCTTATGATAAATTAATGGGAGAAGGATCTGGAGCGGGGGTTATATTTGCCAATACTGGCGGTGTTATGGAAGCAGCGCTAAGAACAACTTATAAATATTTAACTGGAAAAAATCCACCAAATAATTTTTATGATTTAGAAGAAGTCAGAGGATTAAAAGATATAAAAGAGGCAAGCATTAAAATAAATGACCTTGAAATTAATATAGCAGTTATCTATGGAACTATGAATGTTTCAAAGTTTATAAAAAAGATGAAATCAGAAACGAAACAATATCATTTTATTGAAGTTATGACTTGTCCTGGTGGATGTATTGGTGGTGGTGGTCAACCAAAGGATATACAATTAAAGGGAGATATTTTAAGACAAAATAGAATAGATGGTCTATATAAACGAGATTCTCAATTAAAAATTAGAAATAGTGATGATAATGAAGAGATAAAAATATTATATAAGGAATTCTACGGAAAGCCTTTAAGTGAACTAGCTGAAAAGATGTTACACACATCATATACTGATAGAAGTTTAGACTTAGGAGGTAATAAAATGGTTAAATATCGTTGCACAGTATGTGGTTATATCCACGAAGGAGAGTTAGAAGAAGGGTTTGTATGTCCTATTTGTAAGCAGCCAGCTTCTGTATTTGTAAAAATACAAGAAAATGTTGATGAAAATAAAGATGCTAATAAATATAAAGGAACTAAAACTGAAAAAAATTTATTAGAGGCTTTAGCAGGAGAATCACTTGCTAGAAATAAGTATACCTTTTTTGCAGATGTGGCTAAAAATGAAGGGTATACACAGATCCATGATATTTTCTTAAAAACAGCAGGAAATGAAAGAGAACATTCTAAATTATGGTTTAAAGAATTAGGAATGCTTGGAAATACTTCTGAAAATTTACTTCATGCTGCTGAAGGTGAAAATTATGAATGGACAAGCATGTATGATAAATTTGCCAAAGAAGCTGATGAAGAAGGTTTTTTTGATCTTGCTAACAAATTTAGAAATGTAGCCAAAATAGAAAAAGCTCATGAAGAAAGATATCGTAAATTATTAAGTAATGTTGAAATGAAAGCTGTATTTGAAAAATCAGAAGAAAAAATTTGGGAATGTATTAACTGTGGTCATCTTGTAATTGGAAGAAAAGCCCCTGAAGTTTGTGATGTTTGTTTATATTCACAAGGATTCTTTGAAGTGAGAAAAGAAAATTACTAAACAATTAAAAAGATTTAATAAAAAGTAGAGAAATAATATATTCTCTACTTTTTATTTAAGTTTCTATTTTTTATAATAATTATATATTTCATTTTTTAAAAGTAAAATTTTTAGTTTAATATAAGTTGAACTAATTAAAAATTAGTGAAAATAATTATTAATTTTATATTATTTTTTCTTTATTTTAACCTCATTATTTTTAAGGATTTCAACATTTGGTACAGTTCCATTACTATAATCAATAATGTAATTTTCATTTTCTTCTAAACTTATATAATAATTCTTATTGATTTCATTTTTTGGAATTTTAAAAATAATTGTATTATTTTTCTCTTTCAATTCAATATTTTTTTTACTTACTAAATCAGCTTTTTTATCTGCAACTTTAGTATCATAAGAAAAGAGTAAAACTCCTAATTTGTCTTTAGAAGTTGTATTTCCTATAAGATTTATTTTTATCTCCTGTTTTTCATTAAGATTTTGACATCCTATCATGCCAAAAGCTATTAAGATCAAAGTTAAATATCTTTTTTTCATATCTCCTCCAAAATATATTAATTTTGTTTATTATACTCTATATTTTATCAAATCTCTATATTTTAATTATACCTAACAATTATTTGGACATTTTTCCTATTATGTGTTATTATTTAATGATAGAAATGTTATCACTAAGGAGGATTCTTATGAAAATTTTTGTTTACGGAAGTTTAAGAAAAGGATTTTTTAATTTTAATAAATATATAAATAAAGCCGCTAAAAAAATTGAACTTGGTCAAGTTAGAGGTAAACTTTATGCCATAAAAAATAAAGATTATCCAGCTTTATTAGAAGAAAATGGAGTTGTAACTGGTGAAATTATTACCGTAGAAAATTGTGATTTAGTTGCTATTGATAAAATGGAAAATTATTTTGGAGAAAATAACTCTTTAAACGAATATAATAAAATTAAAAAAGAAGTTAAAAATTTAGAAACTGGTGAAATTGAGCTTTTAGATGTATATATCTATAATACAACTAATCCCAATTTTTCATATGCTGATCTTATTTTTGTTCCATCAGGAGATTGGAAACAATATAAAAATTAGTCTTTAAACAAAAAGAGATGTATTTAAAATACATCTCTTTATTTTATCTAATCAATAATTAAAAGTAATGTAAAATAAGTAAATAATCCCATACAAATTTTAAGTATTAAGAATATAGACTTTTCATAAACTCCTTCTAATTCAGTACGATAATCTCTAATTATTGAATAAAAAAAGAAAATTTGAAATAAAAATAATAATCTCATGCTTTTCCCCCGCAAATATAATATATATATTCCCCTTGTGAATATTATACATTATATTTATCTAGAATAAAAGAATTTAATTCTTATATTTCTTATTATAACCTCAATAAGTATTGTTTAATTTTTCTATAATTTTTTATTTAATTTCTTTCTCTATAAAAGTTTCTTTATATTTCTTAGCTAAGAAAAGTCCAATAATTAAACTTATAAACACATCACTTAGCCAATGATAAGACAAATATACTCTTGATATTGCCACTAATATTGCTAATATTACCCAAAATATTTTGATATATTTTTCTTTGCTTACTAGCGCTAAGAAAAAATAAGTAGCTGAGGCTACTAAAGTATGTCCTGAAGGAAATGACATATAATTTCCATTGAATGGTATTCTATTTTGTAAGCTATCTAAAATAAAATAAAATCCTAAATTATTCCATCCTTGATATGGTCGACTTCTCATAACAAAAACTTTTAGAACAGTTGATATTAATGAAGCAAAAACCATTATAACTATTAATTTCAAAATAATTGTTTCTAAATTTTTATCTTTTTTATACTTAGAATATAAGAAAATAGGTAACGCTCCAATAGCTATGAAATCAGGTTCTCCCAAATGAGTTATAATTTTAAAAAAATTTGTTAAATTTTCATTTAATGTAGGATAAACAGCTAATAATCCTTGGGGATATCTATTGGATATCTCATATGCTAGTTTTTTGTCTATAAAATTTATTATAAATATCAAAAGCACAAACACTACAACTAATTGAATATAATTTAATCTTCTTATTCTTAAATTTAATCTAATCAGGTCTCTTCTTTTTATAAGAACATATCCAATTAAAAATACTAAAAATATTATTCCTAGAGTTGTCATATCTTACCTCCCTAATAATTGTTTTAAACATATTACAGTTTTTTATCATTTTTTCCTTTATTTATATATTTTTTATAAAAATAAAAAAAAATTAAAACTTTTTATATAAGTCTATTGTCTAAATATTATAATAAGTGCTAATAGTAAAATAATTTTAATCCCCCCCAGTAAGAGCCTCTCCCCCCCCGAGGCTCTTACTATTTTTTGAAATCAATAATTTTTTAGAAATTAAGGAGGACTTATGGAAATTTTAAATTATAATGACTGGAAAGAAACTGTAGACACTTTAGGAATGTATATTCAGATGGCTGGCAAAGTAGCTCTTGAAAGAGTTCCTCAAGAACCAGAGTGGGAATCTGCTTTATTTTATATTACTCCAACTGGAATCTCAACTGGAAATATTCCTTCTGAAAATGGTCTCTTCCAAATTTCTTTTAATTTTTCTAAGCATGAAATGCTTATCCTTGGGGAGTGTAATAAAGAAGCTATTATTCCCCTTAACAATGGTGTTTCTGTTGCACAATTTTATAAACACTTTTTAGAAAAACTTGAATTTTTGGGATATAGAACTGATATTAATCCAATCCCACAAGAATGGCACTTTACTACACCATTCAATAAAGATGAAGAACATAAGTCATATGATAAAAATTCTGTTGAAAAATGGTTTCAAACAGTTAAATATTCCTATAAAATACTTTCTAAATTTGCTGCACCATTTCGTGGAAGAAGAAGTAAAATTAATTTTTATTGGGGATGTCTTGATATAGGGACTGTAAGATACTCTGGTAAACTTTTACAAGTAGATCAATCTCTTCCTGTTGGATTTAGATACGGTGTTGATGCTGAAGAAATTGAATTTGGATTTAATCTTGGAAATAACGATATTGGTGAACCTTATTTCTTTGGTTTTATATGGCCTAATTCTCAAAATGAGTATAAAAATGTCAAAATTCCTATTGAGAATGCATACTATAATAATCAGTTTATTTTAAAATTAAGTGATGCCATAAAAACTCCTAATTCTGAAGAAACTATTCTAAATTTTTATCAATTTATTTATGATACTGCTACAAAAGTTCAAAATTGGAGTAATTTAGATATATATAATAAACCATTGGAATTACCTCTTCAAAAAACTAGAAGAAAATATTAATTTTATAATAAAAAAGAGGTTAATATTTTGAGAAAAACTCATTTTATAACCTCTTTTTCATATTTAATTTTAATAGTATTTTTATTCTACAGTATCTTCTTCTTTTTCTTTTTGCTTAATCTTATAAATTTTTTCTTCATCTTTTAAAGAAGTATCAACACTATAACCACCTCTTACATAAATTAAATATCCTAAACAAACAATAAACATAAATACAAAAACCATAACAACCTCCCTACCTATAACCAGCAAGATAAATTTCACTTTTTAATAGATAAGTAAACTGTCTCTTTTTCTCGTTAATTATAATATCTTTTTTAATCATAGCCTGTCCCCCGACATTTTATTTTTTAAAAACTTTCTTTTAAAATATCATAATTTAAAAAAACATTCAATATACCAGTTTTTATTTTTTATTTCTAAATTTTGACCTAAAAAAATATTTACATTATAAAAAAAATAATTTACTTAAACATATCTAAATTTTCTCTTATTTATTTTTTTGCCACATTCATAACACATAAAAATCTTATTATATAAATATAAAGAACAAGAAAAAATTTAAAGGAGGAAAATAATGAAAAAATTATTAGTTTTAGGAGTTTTAATATTAGGAACAGTTACATTTTCAGCAAATGGAACAGGAAAATTAGCAGGAAATTCTCAGCCAAATAAAACAACAAGAATGGCTGCAAATAACGGTATTTGTGTTGTAACAGGTACGAATGAAAGAGCTAATAAGGGCGAATCTATAGGTCCTGGAAGAGCACAAAATCAAACTCAAGGCAAAGGAAAAATGAGAGGTAACGGCCAAGGAAGAATGCTAAATAATCAAACAGCTAATACTACTTCATCAAATACAAAGGTTAATTAAGTTTTTAATTACCGTAAAGAGCGTAGATTTACTACGCTTTTTTAAATTTCAATTTGCATAAAATGTTTAAAGTATGATACATTTTATTAAACTAAAAAATATATACAGAAAGGAAATATCTTGAAAAAAATATTAATTATTGAAGACGAAATAAATTTAGCTAACTCTATAGAACTTTTTTTTAAAAATGAAAACTTTCAACTAATTGTAGTACACGATGGAAAAAAATCAATTGATAAATTTTATAATGAAAAACCAGATTTAGTTCTATTAGATATTAATCTTCCTAATATGAATGGTTGGGAAATTTGTAATGAAATTAGGTCTAATAGTGATACTCCTGTTATTATGATGACCGCAAGAGATAGCGAATATGATGAATTAAGAGGTTTAGAACTCGGTGCTGATGATTATATTACAAAGCCTATTAATTTAAAAATACTTTTAGCAAGAGTTAAAAGAATATTGAAAATAGATGATAAAAGCTCTTATTATTATAATGGATTGGGATTCGATAGTAGAACCTTAGAACTAACAATAAATAATGAAAAAATAGAGTTATCTCCTAAAGAAAGTCAAATATTAGAGTATTTTATTAGAAATAAGGGCTTAGTCCTGAGTCGAGAAAAACTTATAAATAAAATATGGGGATTTGATTACGAAGGAGAGGATCGCGCTGTAGATACAATAATTAAAAGATTAAGAAAAAAAATGGGGATTTTTAGTGAAAGAATAAAAACTCTTCGTGGAATTGGGTATTCTTATGATGAAGATAAAGCTTAATTTTTTTAAAAAACTTATGATTTATTCTATTTTTCTTTCATTTACTAGCGTTGCTATTGTACAAATTTTAAATCTAATCAGTTTAGATAATTTTTATATATATAGAAAAAAAGCTGAACTTCCAATAATTGCTATGAAAATATCAGCTTTAAAAAATAATGAAACCGAATTAAATAGTTATATTGAGGATATTAGTTCAGATGGCATTCAGGTTAATTATAGTAATCTCAATAATAATTATAAAGGCAAAAAGCTCGGAAAAAGAAATAATTTTTTAATGGAAAATACACCAGTTCAAAACGAAGTTTCTCTTATAAAAACTAAAATGGGTGGAAGACATTTAGTTTACTACACTCTTATTAATAATGATCCTTTAATTTTAATACTTCCATTAATCTCTTTAGAAAATTATAAATATGAAGTTTTTTTGATTCAAATAATTTCAATGTTTATAGCTATCTTTTTAAGTTTACTTTTAGGAAGATATTTTTCAAAAAAACTTACTAAAAATTTAGAAACACTAAACGTTGCTGCTCATAAAATATCTAATTTAAACTTTATAGAGAAATTAAATATAAAAACAAATGATGAGATAGGTGAATTAGCAATTTCTATTGAAAAAATGTCTTTGGAATTGAGTAAAGCTATGTCTAGTTTAGAAAATTTTATTGGAAATGCTTCTCACGAATTAAAAACTCCTATCGCTTCTATAAATATGATTTCACAAAATCTAAGAGAAAATAATAATTTATCAAATAGCGATAGAAAAAAACTTTATAACTCTTTAATTAAAGAAACTAACGAAATGAATGAGTTAATACAAAATTTATTAATTCTTTCAAAATTAACTTATTCCAAAAATTCTTTAAATAATGAAAATTTTAATTTAAAAGATCTTATTCAAAAGACTTTATATAAGTATGAACTTTTAGAACTTGAAAAAAATATAGATATAAGAATAGAGGGACATAAACAATTTAGTATACAAACTGACTATAAACTTTTTAAAATAGTCATTGAGAATCTAATTCAAAATGCTTTAAAATATTCTCCTGAAAATGAAACTATTAATATTAAATTTAATAAACAAAATATAATTTTTACAAATAAAACTTCTAAAATTTTAGAAGAAGACATTGCTACTTTATTATCTCCTTTTAAAAGAGGCAATAACACATTAGGAAAAGAAATAGAAGGATCTGGACTAGGTCTTTATATTGTTAAAAATATTTTAGAGTTATTAAAATTAAAATACACAATTAAAATCTTAGAAGATAATTTCTCTTTTATAATTGAATTTTTAAGAAATTAAATTACTAAGAAAATCATACAACTTAAAAGAGATGACTCTTTTAAAGTCATCTCTTAAAAAATTATAAAACTATTATTTTTAAACTATCTTATTGTTACTTCTTTTGCAATAGTTCCCTTATCTCCCATTTCAACTGTAAAAGATACTAATTGTCCTTCCTCTAAAACTCTGAACCCCTCAGCGTTTATTCCAGAAAAATGAACAAAATGATCATTTCCATCTTCGCAAGTTATAAAACCAAACCCTTTCTCTTTATTAAACCATTTAACTGTTCCCTTTAACATATTCCCTCCAAATTTTAATTATGCTACTAGTAGTATACCTTATTTTTTTTTTTTTATCTATTTGAAATTTTTTTATTTTTCTAAAAAAATTCTTCTAGATATAAGTGTAAATTTCTTTTAATTTTTTGCAGATGCTTTATATTCAAAAGTTTTATCAAGTGGAAAAATAGGTCTTTTAACTTTTTCATATTTTATATTTAAAATATCTTCATTTGTACTTCCTGTTGTTAAAGCCATAATATTTCTTTTAGAAAGAAGTTTATGATGTTCAGTTAAATATCCTAATTTACAAACAATAATATTACGATTTTTAGGATCTAATCCTAAATCCTCATACATTTCAGGAGTCACATATCCTACATGTTTCTCTGCTAAAATTATATCTACATTATTTACTCTTAAAACTGCTAAATCACTTTCATATGTTCCCCATTTTTCTAAATAATTAATTACCTCTCCCTTTAAAGTTAAAGGTTTTGTAGTTTTGGTATCAAACTTTGCTCCTGCAACAACCTCTATAATTTGTCCAACTTTTCCTTTACAAAACAGTGTTGCTTCAGGATCATAAATCCCTCCATAAATAACTGGACTTATTATATCCTTTGTTTTGGAATTTTCTAAAATTATTTTTAAAAATCCTGTACAATCTGATGATGATCCAGCAGTGGGATTGTCTCCAGAATCTGATAGATATATTGGAAATTTATTTTCCTCTAAAGCTTTTAAAGCAACCTCATAAGCTTTTTCAGGCTGATAAGTTTCTGTGTGAAAAGAAAACTCTTCCCTTCTATCAAAAAACTCTTGACCTAGCTCTTTTGAAATTGTATTTGCTAAATTTTCATCTTCTGCTATAACATAGATTCCCACAGAAGCATCTTCGCTATCTGCCCAAGGATATCCCATAAGAATGGAAACAGCTAAAACTCCCTGTTTCTTTTCATACTCTCTACATCTATTTATAAAATAAACCATTGGCTCAGTTGAAGTTTCTGATTGTTCTCCTGCTATTAACATAGGAACTCTTACCCAAGATTTTTTAGGTATTTTATTTTCTTTAAAAATATGTATTAACATCTTTGCAGCATGCTCTCCAGTTTCAAAACAATCAGTATGCGGAGCACATTTATATCCAACATATGCATCAGCATATTTATGCATTTTATCAGTCATAGTTGTATGCATATCAAGGGCAACTACAATAGGAATATCTTTAAAATGTTTTCTAAGCTCCTCTAAAAGATCGCCTTCTGCTTCTCCTAACCCAACTACTCTCATAGAACCGTGAAGAGCTAAGTTAATTCCATCTAATTTTTTAATTTTATCTGCTTCTAAAGCTCTCTCTATAAATTCTTTTTTTAATCTACTATAAAGTTCGTAGCTTACCTCGCCATTTGGAACTGCTCTTGCACTAAGTGTTGGAATAACATCATATCCATTTTCTTTTAAAGTATCAACTATTCCTCTTAAAGAATTATTTTTTGTTTCAAAATTTAATGAATCCTCTCCATATTTTATAGAAAAATCCTTTTCATCTGTGATAATTGGATTAAAAGAATTTGATTCATGATGCATAGATCCTACTAAAACTCTTTTCATTGTACTCTCCTTTTGTCTGTTTATTTTATCAAATGACATGCTACTTTATGCTCACTTTTTCCATCTGAACAATCTTTTAAAGTTGGCATTTTCTCTTTACATAAATTAAAAACTTTTGGGCATCTTGTAGAAAATGGACATCCAGTTGGCCTATCAATTGGACTAGGTATGTCTCCTTTTAAAATAATTCTCTCTCTTTTTTTATTTGCTTCAGCTACGGGTATTGCTGATAACAAAGCTTCTGTATATGGATGTTTGGGATTATTATAAATATTTTTCTTATCCCCTATCTCTACTAAATTTCCTAAATACATAACTCCTACTCTATCAGATATAAGTTCTACTACACTTAAGTCATGAGATATAAAAAAATATGTCAGATTAAATCTTTCCTGTAAATCTTTAAAAATATTTATAACTTGAGCTTGAATACTAACATCTAACGCTGATATAGGTTCATCTGCTATAATCAAACTTGGATTTACAGAGATTGCTCTAGCTATTCCAACACGTTGCCTTTGTCCTCCACTAAACTCATGAGGAAACCTTTCTCCATGACTACTGCTAAGTCCTACCATATCTAAAAGTTCCAAAGCTTTCTTTTCTCTTTCTTTTACAGAAAATTCAGAATGAACAAGAAGAGGCTCTGAAACTAAATTTTTTATTTTCATTCTTGGATTTAAAGAACCGTAAGGATCTTGAAATATAACTTGCATATCTTTTCTAAAAGGAAGCATCTCCCTTGAATTATGTTTAGTTATATCTATTCCTTTAAACTCAATTGTTCCCTCTTCAACATCTAATATTTTATTTATAACTCTTCCTAAAGTTGATTTTCCGCAGCCACTTTCACCAACTATAGATAAAGTTTCACCTTTAAAAATTTCTAAAGAGACATTGTTAACTGCATGTACATATTTTTTCTCTTTTTTAAATCCTTTTTGAGGAACTAGGAATTTTTTACTTACTCCATTTAGTTGAACTAAAACCTCTCTCATGAAATTCCCTCCTCTTCTAAAATTAGATGGCATCTACACTTTCTACCATTTGACAACTCTTTAAGTTTTGGTTCTGCCACTGAACATTTTTCAATTGCTACCTTACATCTTGGAGCAAATTTACACCCATTTGGCATACTTGCTAAATCTGGAACTTTTCCCTCTATATACGGTAATGCTGTTGCTCCACTTCCAAGTTTTGGAACAGATGCTATAAGTCCTTTTGTATATGGGTGCATCGGGCTATCAAATAACTCTTGTACACTAGCTTTTTCCATTATTCGTCCTGCATACATAACAATAACATTATCACAAGTTTCTGCAATAACTCCCAAATCATGAGTTATCAAAAGTATTCCCATTTGATGTTTTTCTTTTAACTCTAATAATAGCTCCATAATTTGTGCTTGAATTGTAACATCTAAAGCTGTTGTCGGTTCATCTGCTATTAAAAGCTGAGGATTACAAGACATAGCCATTGCTATCATAACTCTTTGACACATTCCTCCACTAAGTTGATGAGGATATCTATTTAAAACATTTTCTGGACTAGGAATTCCAACTAGTTGTAGCATTTTTAAAGCATGACTTTCAGCCTCTTTTTTACTATAACCTAAATGAATCTTTGTACATTCCATAAGTTGGTCTTTTATTTTTAAAATTGGATTTAAAGACGACATTGGATCTTGAAATATTGTGGCTATTTTCCCACCACGAATTTTTTTCATATCTCTATTAGAAAGATTTAAAATATCTTCACCTTGAAAAAAAATCTTTCCATTTATTAGAGCATTCTCTTCATGAAGTCTCATAATAGACATAGAAGTTACTGATTTTCCACTTCCACTTTCACCAACAAGACCTAGTGTTTCACCCTTCTCTATTTTAAAAGATACATCTTCAATAGCTGTTAAAATTTTTTTATCTTTTTTAAACTGTGTTTTCAAATTTTTAACTTCTAATAAGTAATTTGTCATAATCTCTCCTAATTAAGTTTTGGGTCTAAAGTATCCCTTAAACCATCGCCAAGTAAGTTAAAAGATAATACTGTTAAGAAAATCATAAGTCCAGGATAAAAAAGCATATGAGGTGCTAGTCCAATATAATCTCTTCCTGTTGAAAGCATTGCTCCCCAATCTGGATTTGTAGGACTTGCTCCAAATCCTAAGAAACTTAAAGATGCAGCTGATATTATTGCTGTACCAATTCTCATTGTTAAAGTTACAATTAGTGCTGGAAGAGTTCCTGGTAAAATATGAACTAATAGTATTCTAAAATCGCTAACTCCAATAGATTTGCAAGCTTCTATATAAAGTTGTTTTTTCAAAGAGATAGTGGCACTTCGAACTATTCTTGTAAAAGATGGAATTCCATAAATTGCAATAGATATAATAACATTTATAAGTCCAGGTCCTATAATAGCAACTATTCCAATAGCAAGAAGTAATCCAGGAAAAGAGAACATTACATCACAACATCTCATAATAATACTTTCTATTTTTCCACCATAATATCCTGCTACAAGTCCTAAAATACATCCTATAAATGCTCCAATTGAAACAGCTGTTAAAGAAACCAAAAGAGACAACCTAGTTCCTGCGACAACTCTACTAAAAAGATCCCTACCGTATTCATCAGTTCCAAACCAATGTTTTGAACTAGGTTCAGCTAATAGATTTTCATAGTCAGCGTAGTTTAAATCATATGGAACTGGTTGAAAAATAGCTATAATAACTAAAAAAATTATAAATAAAAGTGAAATAACTGCAACTTTTCTTTTAAAAAAATTCTCTAAAAACTCCCTAAAAGGATTTTTGAAAACATCTTTCTCATCCATAATATCTCTCCTTTTTAATCGTATCTAATTTTGGGATTTAAAATTCCATATAAAACATCCACTACAAGATTAACTACAATAAACTGTAAAGTAAAAATTAATAAAATTACTTGAATAACTGTATAATCTCTAAAAAGGATAGAATCAATAAGCAATCTTCCTAAACCTGGAATTGTAAAAACTGTTTCTACTAAAACTGATCCTGCTAATAAAAATCCAAATTGTAATCCAACTATAGTCACTACATCTATAAGAGAATTTCTAAGAGTGTGCTTCATAATAACCCAAAATTCACTAATCCCTTTAGCTCTTGAAGTTCTAATATAAGGTTCTTTTAAAATTTCACACATAGATGATCTCGTATATCTCGCTATCATTGATGTTATTCCAGCTCCTAAAGTTATAGCGGGAAGAATATAACTTTTAAATGAGTCTGTTCCTCCTGTAGGAAACCAACCAAGGTTAACAGAAAATACTTGAATTAACATTAACCCTAACCAAAAAAGTGGTAAAGATATTCCCGATATAGCTCCTATCATTACAACATAATCTAAAACCTTACCTCTATTAATAGCTGAAATTATTCCAGCAACTACCCCAAAGATTGTTGCCCAAATAATCGATAAAATAGCTAACATAAAAGTTGGTTTAAATCTTGGAGATATCATATCTTTTATAGGAAGCCCTGTCTTAATTGAATTTCCAAGCTCTCCACTAAAAAAAGTTTTTACAAAGTTAAAATATTGTATATGAAGAGGCTTTGTAAGCCCTAAATGTTCTCTCATCAATTGAATCTCATCAATTGTGGCATTTTGACCAGCAAGTAATCTAGCTGGATCTCCTGGAATTAAATGAATAAACATAAAAATCAAAATTGAAACTATAAATAATATAGGAATTGTGTTAACTAATCTTCGAAAAAAGTAACCCTTCATAGTACTCTCCTTTTAAAAATTTATAATAAAAAGGTAGTTGTAAAAAACAACTACCTACATAATTTTATAGTTTTATTTAGTAGTGTTAGCTTTAGCAAAATTTATAGTTCCGTCAGGCATCACATAAACACCTTGAGTTGTTTTTCTTTTAGCAGAAAGTAGTTGATCAGAACCTAAGAATATCCAAGGCGCATCTTCCCAAATAGTTTCTTGTAACTGAGCATAAACTTCCCCTCTTTTTTGAGGATTTACTTCTGTTGCTCCTTTTTCAAGAAGTTCATCTACTTTTGGATTATTGTAATATGCGGTATTTGCAGAAACAGGTGGTGCAAACTTACTATGAAATAGATTTTTAGTAGCTCCATCTATATCAAATGATGACCAGTTTACATACCACATATTTATAGTAGCATCTTCTGGAGTTTGTACACTATAGATTGAATTTGAAAGAGTCCCCTCTTCCATCGGCATAACTTCAACATCTATTCCAATTTGAGCAAGTTGTTGATGAATAAACTGCATACCTTTCATATCTTCAGTATTATTCGATCCCCAAATAGTAGCTTTAAATCCATTTGGATATCCAGCTTCTTTCATTAATTCTTTAGCTTTATTTACATCGTAGTTATAAGGTGTTAATTTTACATGATACTCTAATGCTTCTGGAACTGGAGATGTCAATGGAACTAAGTATCCTGACTTTACAACAGCTGAATATGCATTTTTATTAATCGCATGATTTATTGCTTGTCTAACTTTTTTATTTGAAAATATATCTTTATTTGTATTCAATGTTACATACCTTGTTATAGTTGAAAATCCTTTCATAATCTCTACATCATCAGATTTTTCAAGTTTTTTAACCTGTTCAGTTGGCATTGGATAAATAAAATCAGCTTCTCCCGTTTGTAGCATTGCTATTCTAGATCCATTTTCCATAACAGGTCTAAACGTTATTGTATCTACATTTGGTTTTTCTCCCCAATATTCATCATTTCTTTTAACAACTAATTTATCCCCTTGAGTCCAATTTACATAAGTATAAGCTCCTGTTCCTACAGGATTTGTAATAATTCCTTGAGCTCCATATTTTTCAAGAGCAGCTGGACTAACTATTTTCAATGAAGCTATTCTATTTAACATAGGTGCAAAAGGTTGTTTAAGAATCAACTTAATTTCATACTCACCTGATATTTCAACTTTATCAACTGCAACAAAGTTTCTACGTCTTCTTAAATTATTTTTTTCATCCATAACTCTATCAAAATTAAATTTTACTGCTGCTGCATTAAGTGGCGTTCCATCTTGAAATTTAATTCCTTGTCTAATTGGAATTGTATAAACTAAACCATCTTCAGATATTGTATACCCCGTTGCTAATGTTGGTCTTAATGTCATGTCATCATTATATGTAAAAAGTCCTTCATACATAGTTGATACTGCAGTTCCTGAAAGTGTATCTGAAAGATTATGAGGATCTAAAGAGATAAAGTTAGCATTAACTGCTACAGTTATATCTTTTCCTTCTGCAAAACTAAGTGATGATGCTATGAGCATTAAAATTCCAATTCGACCTAAAGTTTTTTTCATTAATTCCCTCCTGTAAATTCAAATAGTGCAATATTCCAATCAATATTAGTATGAGTATATACTTTATTTTAACTCGAAAGTCAAGAGTGAATTAAAAAATATAAATAAAGGTTTTAGAAGTTTTAACAGTGTTTGGCAAAAATTCTCCTACCTATTTAGGTGGTGAGATGAATTGCCTTTCCTTTTTATTTACAGTTTCCAAAAATGTATGGTAAAATATATCAATCGCAATAAATAAAAAGTAGGTATTTCAATAATCTTAGATAAAAATACACATTAAGTATTTAGCATAAATATACATATTGTCTTTTGTATTAAATATCGTAGAAAAGTCTTAAATGATATCATATCTGAAAGACTCAAGAATATTTTTATTAAAATTGCTCCTAAGTACGATATTATTCTTACAGATTGGGAACATGATAAAGATCATATTCGTATACTCATTAGAATGACTCCAAAAACAGAGTTTTCTAAATTCATTAATGCTTATAAGAGTGCTTCTAGTAGGCTCGTAAAAAAGAGTTTCTCAACATTAAATCAATGTTATGGATAGAGACCTTAATGCAAGTATAAATATTCGTAAAGTTGATAGAACTCTACTAGCTTATTGAAATATCTACAGGGTAGGAACGGTCAATATACTTAACACTAGTTAGGGACTTCCCAAGAAATTCCCACTTCTATAAGTTGGAGTAGTTTGCTAAATTGGGATAAAACAGGTTTCACGAAAATATAAAAAATTTAGGGAGGTGAATAACCGTTACCAAAAGAGCCGAAATATCGTGAAGCTAGAGAAAAAATAAGGCTCGTTCATAGAAAAATTTCTAATATTAGAAACAATAATCTTCATCAAATTACTAATAAGATAGTGAAAACCAAACTATCTAAAATTATAATGGAAAATTTAAATGTTAAAAATATGATGAAAAATAGATATCTTTCAAAGGCTATAGCAGAACAAAACTTCTATAAATTTATAACTTATATGAAATATAAGTCTGAATTTAATAGAATAGAGTTTCCTAAAGAAAAAAACTATAATATGTATCGTTCGTTATGCTGGAATTTAAGTCTTTGGAGAGTTATATCAAACTAAAGTAGATAAATTAATTTATTGAAATAGGATTCTATGAATAAGGAATTAAACTTATAAAATTTTATAGATTTTTATAGGTTTATGATAACGGTACTTTTGATATTTGAGGGATTTAAATTTGGTATGTTGTTACAAATTGCTATAGGACCAGTATGTTTATATATTTTTTCCCTAGGAATTAATGAAACCTTTTATCAAGCCGAATTAGGAGTTTTGGGGGTCGTTTTTGGAGATGCTTTTTACATAACCCTTGCAATTTTAGGAATTTCATCTTTTATAAAAAAGAAAAAAATTCAGCATAGATTTAATATTTTAGGAGCTCTAATACTTATTATTTTTGGAGTTGAACTTTTTTTAGGATATTTTGGACTATCATTTCTCCCAAAGATAAATATATCAGAAAACTTTAGTTCAAACTCTCCTTTTTTTAAAGCACTCCTTTTAACAGCTGCAAATCCTATGACAATTATTTTTTGGATAGGGGTTTTTTCTACAAAAATTGATGAAGCAAACTTTACAAAGGTTTCTACATTTCTTTTTGCACTTGGAGCTCTTTTAGCTACATTTTTTTTCCTAACTCTAATAATTTTTTTAGGATCTGTTACAAACAATTTTTTACCAAAAAAAATATTAATCTTATTAAATTCAGGAGTTGGTCTTGCTTTAATATATTTTGGAATTAAAAAAGTATTAAAATCTATAAAATTTAATTTTGATTGACATTAATTTAGAAAATTTTATAAACAATATTAATTAAAAAATAAATAATTTTAGGAGAAGATTTGTGGATAATAAAAATAGAAAAAATATTACAATTGGTTTAAAAGTTATGATTGTAAAAAAAGAAGATCAACGAACTGGAAAATTGACTGAAGGAATTGTAAAAGATATACTTACAAAATCTTTTAATCATCCTCATGGAATAAAAGTAAGACTTGAGGACGGAACTGTTGGAAGAGTAAAAGAGATAAAATAAAAATAGAGAATATAATATTCTCTATTTTTAATAAATTCATTTTTTACCTATTATAAGTTTGTCTAAAGGTAATTTAGGAACAAAATGTTTATAGTTATGTTCTCCTAAATCCTCTCTATAATATTTCATATTTCCATCAATAGCCTCTGTCAAAATAATTTCATCTGTTGGAACACCTATTGGCATAACAAAAAGTGGTATATATTCATTAGATAAGTTCAATAAAGATAAAATCTCATCTTTTTTTACAGGTTCCATAAAGTTAGCACCATATCCTAATGATGTAGCTATTAATTTCATGTTTTGAAGAGCTATTCCACAATCTGCATAAATAAAATTTAGAGGCAATTTAGGTGGGTTATCTGTAAAAATTACTATATATGCTCCTGGAGCTTCATCTTCCAGTGGTTTCCATTCAATTTGACTAGCCCAAATCACATCTTTAAAAAGTTTACTACAAGTTTCTTTGTCATTAATTAAAAAATACCTTAAAAATTGTTTGTTAGCACCTGCCGATGAAAAATGTGCTCCCTCTATAATTTTCATCAAATCTTTCATAGGAACAACTATATTTTTAAAACTTCTATGAGAACGAGCATTTTTAATTAAATTTAAAATTTCCATTTACTACCTCCTAATTTTTTTAACTTATAAATAAAAGAGAGGAGTTTATCATAAACTCCTTTCTTTTTTTGATAAATATACATTGTTAACTTTTTGGAAAAGATATCACTTTTCCTAGAAAATAAAATTTGGGAAGGTTTTATGAGAAGTAAAAACTTCTGTCTATTACTTCTTATATTATATTAAAATTCCTTTTTTTAAATAAAAAAATAAAAGACTTGCTTTTAATTTTTTTTTGTGTTAGCATATTTTTAACAAAAAAAATAAAGGTAGAGGTTGCAAATAACAATAGTAAGTTAATGGAGTTAGACAAGGCTTTGAAATTAACTGAAAGGGAAGTTTGCCGAAATAAAAATTTAGGTCAAAAATTTTTATTGGGCATATAGAAAATATCTATATGACTGTCATTAGTATTTCTAATGTTGTGCTATCCTAAAATTGTAAATAATTTTTATACGTATACTTATAATGAATTTTTACAAAACTACCATAAAATTTATGGTAGTTTTTTTTGTTAAAAAATTTAAAATAATACAAACGGAGGAATTAGAAATGACATACTTAAATACGGTTAACAATATTTTTAGCTTTTTAAATCCTATAACAGATCTCTTGTGGGAATTTCCTAGAAATTTTGAACTTTATAAATCTATTCCAATAATTGGTGAATTTTCATTAGCTATTTTATTATTAATTGGATGCGGACTATACTTTACACTAAAACTTAATTTTGTTCAAGTACGATACTTTAAAAAAAGTATTGAAATTTTAAAAAATAAAAACGAAACAAAAGTTGGGATTTCTCCAATGGCTTCTTTTTTATTAAGTAGCGCTACAAGAATTGGCCCAGGTAATATTATGGGAGTTACAGGTGCTGTTTTAGCAGGAGGACCTGGTGCTTTATTTTGGATGTGGGTTAGTGCATTTTTTGGAATGGCAACATGTTTTGTCGAAGCAACACTTTCTCAAATTTTTAAAGAAAAAAATGGAGATGATTATGTTGGAGGAATTGCTTATTATGGAAGACGTCTTATTAAAAATAGTAAATTAGTTGGATTTTTAATAGCTTTTGCATATATTCTTTATGCATTATTTACTTTACCTTCACAGGTTTTCCATATGTTTACAGCTTTTGGATCTGTTGCTAGTCAAATTACTGGAAATTCTTATGCTAGAACTGATATGATTTATTTAGTTATAGGGCTTTGTATAATTTTATTTACAACGATCATTATATTTGGCGGTATAAAAAGAGTGGCTGCTGTTACAGATTATATAGTTCCTATAATGGCAGTAACATATTTTATTATAGCTTTATTTTTAATTGCAACAAACTTAGATAAAGTTCCTTATTTTTTTACTTCAGTTTTTAGCCAAGCTTTTTCTCCTGACGCTATTTTTGGAGGTGCTATGGGAATAGCTTTACAACAAGGTATAAAAAGAGGACTTATGTCTAACGAGGCTGGTCAAGGAACTGTTACTATGGCTGCAGCTGCAGCTGATGCAAAACATCCTGTGGAGCAAGGATTTATTCAATCCTTCGGTGTTTTTATAGATACTTTTGTCATCTGTACAATTTCAGGCTTCTTAGTCATAATTGCAAATTTATGGAATTTAGATGGATTTGATTTTCTATCATTAAGAGGAGATAAATTAGGATATTTTATAATGTCATTAAAAACACTTTCTCCTTCAATATTAGAAAAACCTATTCAACTTCTTGTTGCTATGTGTTATGGTATGTTTGCTTTTTCAACGATTCTAGGAATGATTGCTTTTATAGAAGTATCTGCAACTGAGATATCAAGAAAAAAAATATTCTTAAATAGTATGAAACTAATTTCATCTCTAATTTTCATTCCATTTGGAGTAGCTTGTGTATGGTCAGGAGCTGAATTAGATAATATTTGGATAATAAGTGATTTAACAAATATTATGATGGTTTATATAAATGTTCCTTTAATTATAATTGGATTTAAATATACTAAAAATTCTTTAGACAATTATGAAGAAATTTCAGCAACAATTACTAATTATAAAAAAGAAATAGAAGAACTAAATTAAAAATAAGTTTGGAGGCTATTATGAAATATTTGGGAAGTATGAAAAATAAGGATGGCGTTTTAGAAATTGGCGGAATTTTAGTTACACAACTAAAAAAAGAATTTGGTACACCGTTATACATATATGATTTAGATTTAATGGAAAAGAAAATTAAAGCAATAAAAGAGGGTTTTATTAGCGAAAAATTTAAGACTACAATTGTGTATGCTTCAAAGGCATATTTATCAAAAGGCATGGTTCAAATTATTGATAAATTCGGATTAGATATTGATGCTGTTTCAGCAGGAGAACTTCATACTATTTTATCTACAAAAATTGATGCTAAAAAAATTCATATGCACGGAAATAATAAATCTTTGGAAGAAATAGAATTATGTGTCAAAAATAACATTGGCAGTATAATTTTAGATAATAGATTTGAAGCTGAAAAAGTTGCAAAAATATGTAAAATATTTGATAAAAAAATTAATGTTATGCTTCGTTTAAATATAGGTATAGATGCACATACTCATGAATATATAAAAACAGCAAAGCATACCTCTAAATTTGGAGAATCTATTTTTGACAAAGATATCATTAAAATTGTAAAAGAAATAATTGAAAAAGAAGAGTTAAATTTTTTAGGATTTCATTGTCATATTGGATCACAAATTTTTGATGAACTAGCTTTTTGTGAAGGAATTAAAACTATGGTTAAATTTACAAAAGAGATTTCTCAGAATTTAAATATAAATATACCGGAAATAAATATTGGTGGAGGATTTGGAGTTAGATATACAGATGATGATACAGATGTAGATCTAAAAAAATTAATGAAAAAAATTATAACTTCTTTAGAAGAAACTCTAGAAACCGAGAATTTCAAAATTGAAAATGTGTCAATTGAACCAGGTCGTTCTATTGTTGCTCAAGCAGGTAGCACCCTTTATTCAGTTGGAGGATTGAAAAAAACTTTTGGTGGAGAAAAGTATATATTTATAGATGGAGGAATGACAGATAATATAAGACCTGCTCTTTATAATGCAAAATATGAAAGTATTGTTGCTAATAAATTAAATAATGAAAAAAAAGAATGTGTGACTTTAGCAGGAAAATGTTGTGAATCAGGAGATATTATTATAAAAGATACCAAGCTAAGTAAATGTGATGAAGGAGATTTAATAATTGTAAGTTGTACTGGAGCATATGGCCATTCAATGAGTAGTAATTATAATAAAGCCTTAAAACCACCTGTTGTATTTGTTAAAAATGGAAAAAGTTATCTAATTTCAAAACGAGAAACTTATGAAGACTTAATAAAAAATGACTTATTATTAGAAGATATATAATAATAAAAAATGTTGTGATTTGATATTTATCTTATCACAACATTTTTACTATCTAGTTGAAGGTCCAAGCTAATATTCTGCTTATTTTCTGTCCCTGACTCATTTCTAAAATTTTATATTTTGCACCCAATTTTTCGAGAATTTTTATTGTTGGTTTCAAATTTTCTTTGTTAGAAACCAATGATGTAAAATAATTTACTTGTTTGGAAAAAATAGCACTCTCTTTTGCCATTTTTTTTAGAAAAAGTTTTTCACCACCCGAACACCATAATTCAGCTTTTTGCCCTCCAAAATTTAAACCTTTTTTTATTGTTTTATTTTTTTTATTAAGATTATCAACTTTTCTTTTATTTGCATTTAAAGCCTCTTCTAAAGATGAGTGAAATGGAGGATTACACATAGTTAAATCAAATCTATCTTTTTTTTCAATAATTCCAATAAATATATGATTTTTATCATTTTGAAGTTTAAGTTTTATTTTATTTTTTAGATTTTTATTTGAATTAATTATTTTTTGAGCATTATCAATAGACTTAGGATCTATATCTGAAGCAGTATAGTTCCAATCATAAGTTTGACTTCCAATAATAGGATATATACAATTAGCTCCTGTTCCTATATCTAAAACATTTACATTCTTCTTTTTTAAAATTAAATCCGCTATATAATGAATATAATCTGCTCTTCCTGGAATAGGTGGGCATAAAAAACCTTCTGGAATATCCCAATTATCAACATTATAATACGTTTTTATTAAAGCTTTATTTAAAGTAACTACAGATTGATTATTACTAAAATCAATGGTATCTTCTCCAGCAGGATTTTTTATAATGAATAATTTTAACTCAGGAAGATTATCCCCCAAAATCCCAAAATCATACTTTCCTTTGTGAGGATTATTAGTGTGTAACTCCCCTTTTTTCACTTGTTTTTTCAATAAAAACACTCCTTAAATTTCTTCTTCTATTTTTAACTCTTTAATAGTTTTTCTATTTTTAATAATAATTTCTCTATCTCTTCTTTTTTCTTTTTATCAACATTTAATATTTTTTCTTTAATATCGTTAAAGATTTCAAAATTAATATTTGTTTCAATTTCTTTTTTTACTTCTTTTTTTTCTATCAAATTTTTTTCTTTTAAAATACTTTTAAATTCTATTATACTATTTGACGTATTTAAATATATTAAATTTTCTTGCAAATTTTTATATATTTGTTCAATTTCTCTAAAAGTTAACGATCCTACTATTTCTTTAGCTATATCATTGTTTGTATTTTCAAATAATTCAAATCTTCTCTTATGTCTAAGAGCTGTCATTCTATTAAAACCTATTAAATCTAACCATTGACAATACGTCATATCCTCTTGAATTTTTTCCGAAACTTCTTTGAATATTCTTCCAAGTTGAATTGAAGCATTTGCTTGTAAGTTTAAAATTTCTTTTGTTTTTACTTCTAAGAATTCATTTTCTTCTTCACTTTTAGAAAAGTCTATTTTAGCTATATTCTTTATTATTTCTAAAGTTTTAATTTTATTTTCTTTTTCACTAATTTCTTTATTAGCTCCTTCAGTAGCTCTTCTCAATCTATCAATTGCTCCCATTGAATACCCCTCGCTTTAAAATATTCTGATGTAACACATGTGTTACATACCTTTTATAACTTCAATTAAACTATCTTGAACTTCTTGTAATCCTTTCGAATTCGTTTCCCAAATACTTTTTCCTTTTTCTAAAAGTGTTTCTATTTGAGATAATTCTTTTATTGGCTCAGGAAGTAAAATATTTGTCTGACCTAAAACATTTTTTAGATCGTCTAAATATTTATTTTGATTTGTTGTATTTCTATATTTATTTACTACTATTGAAAAAACTTTATTAATTCCTGCTTCTTCAACTACATTTATAACTCCTTCAACTGTAACTCTATCACAAAAACACGGTATGATAACTTTATCTGAACATTCTACAAATATTGTATCTAATTTCATTGTTGGGATACTATCAATTAAAATATAATCATATTCAGCTTTCATTTTTTTTATAAATTTTGGTAAATTACTTAAAAATGTCGTAGAAAATTTAGAATCTTCAAGAGGAATGAAATCAACATTTTCTCTTATTCTTATAATATCACCATCCTCACCTTTTACAAAAGCTTTTAATCCTGTATTAAATATTGGTTTACTTTCTTGAGGCGCTGTATAATCTAATACGTTATTTTGAGAATCAGATGTTAAAATTAAAACTCTCTTACCTATTAATGATAATCCTACTGATAATTGAACTGTTAAAAAAGTTTTTCCAACCCCACCTTTGTTAACTTTTATTGTATATACTTTTCCTTGTTTATCCACTTTTCCCTCCACATTTGGCTTTATGCTTACGATATCCTCTAAAGTATTAATTACAACTTCTTTTTTATCTTCAGTTAGACCTAAACTATTTATAATGGGTAAAGGTATAACTAATTTTGGAGATTTATATTTTCCAACTTTATCAAACTTAACTTTATAATTTTTTATTAAAAATAATATTTTTCCATCTTCTGTTTTTTGCTCTTGCTCTATTAAAGTTTTTCCATATTTTAAAATAATTTCATTATTTTTATATTCAAAAATAATACTATTGTTTTCTTCTGTTATTGACAAAAAGTTAAGAATATCTTTAGATAAATTTAATCTGCAACCATTTAACCTTCCATCTTTTTTATATGAAAACGATAATTTTTTTATCATCAATAACTCCTTAATTCAATAACAATTTAAGATTTTTTAAAGCTCTTTCTATTTCTTTTGAATCTTTTCCCTCTAAAGATATTTTTGCTCCATTTAAATTTAATGTAACTGTTATTAAATTTTCACTATAATTTATTTTCATTAATTATCCTCCTAAATTTTTAGAAAAATCCAATGAATTTCTATTGCGAGTAGAAAAAACTTATCATTAAATTTTTATATTCCATTTAGTAAATCATACTTCTTTTTTTATATTATGTCAAGCCTAAAAAATAGAGTCATTGATTTTAAATATTTTTAATGTTATAATCTATCTTGCGAGTAGAAGAGATTTATCTTTAGGATAGTCTCTTTTTTTAATAAAAATCTAATTCAAAACTTTTTCTTTTCTTTTTTTCTATTTCGAAATCAACTAAATAGTTACCTAAGATTTTTCCTCTTAAATTAATATAATTTGTTTTTACAGATGCTTTAGTAAATCTATCAGATATATCTTTTTCAGAATCTAAATCTCTTTTTAATTTATTTGTTTCTTTAATAAAAAATTCATTAAGCTTAGATTTTTCTTCAAACATATTACTTTGTTTATAATATCTATTACCAATATCATCTTTTAAATTATTAATTCTAGATATTTCTTCATGAAGTTTTTTATCACCAATTGATACTTGGATCTCTTTAAACTCTTTTTCTAATCTTAAAAGAGACCCATTAACATTTTTAAGTTCTCTATTTACTTTAGACAAAGATCCTAAATGCAATAACTTTTTAGATAGTGTTGTATATGAATCTTTTTCTATTTCTAACTCAATTCTTTTTTTATCTAAAACTTCATATTCTTTCATAGCTTTAAAGTATCTTCCCTTACTTAAACTGTTTAAAGCTAGTCGTTCTATATCTTCAAATTTCATATTTTTAAAATAATTATAAATCTCAGATGACTTCGAAGCTTTTAAATGCGATTTAAAGCGTTCTGACTCGAGTTTATATAAATAGTGCTCAAAAACGTCGACATCCATATTAACGAGCTTTTTACGAAGTGTAAGAGCTATTATTTGTCTGTCTAACAGGATAGATTTTTGCAACTCTTTTTCTTTTAGCAACTTTGACTCTATACTTTTTTCTATTCTAATCTTTTTATTTTTCATTTCAGGAGTGGAATAATCGCTTTTTATTTTCTCAATTTGAGATAAAATAACTTTATTTGACTCGCTTAATCTCTCAATCTCTTTTTTAAAGAAATTTAACTCCTTATCGCTACCATCTCTATACTTATAACCAGCTTTATATATCATTAAGTTTAATTCATTGGAATCTAATTGTTTCTTTAACTTAGAGTACTCACCTTTAGTTAGAATATTTAAACTTGTAGTTTCTAAATTTTCCAACTGTCTTGGAATATTTTTTAAGATCTTTTCAGCTTTTTTTATTTCATAGTTACTTTGATTAAATATATTAAACATAGTATTGAAACTATTTTTTAATTTTTCTTCTGCATAAACTTTAAATTCATTCTCTTGTATTGTTTCTTCAAATTGATCCAAATACTTTTCTAAATTAAGTTTATCATTGTTTAAATTTTTCAATAATAGATTTAAAGAATCTAATCTATTTTTCTCCATATTAAAACTGCTTAAAAGTTCATGTTCAACTTTTAAGATCTGCACATTTATTCCTTCTAACTTCTCATGAGTGTCTAAAATATCTTGGTATTTACTATTACTAAAACTATTTAACTCTAAATCAATCTCTTTAATTGCATCTCTTTTCAAAGATTTTTCAGCTTCTAATCTTTCTAATTTTAGAATTTCATCTTTTAACTCTTTTATCTCTCTAATTATTTTAAAATATTCTATTTTATCTTTATCCATTTCATTTAATTTATCTTTAGATTTTTTTAATAGATAACCATCTATTTGAACTGGGTCTCTATCTAAAGATTTAGCTAAAAAAATATCTCCTTTTTCTAAAGCAATTGCTCTTTGTTTTTCTAAAGTTTCACATGAAACTCTCTCATTACTTTTTTCATTTTCTAAATATTTATTTTGTATATCTTCCCAAAGTTTTCTTATCTCTAATAATTTTTCTATATTATTCCAGCTTGTATTTTTCTTACAACCCCCAAGCTCTGGAGATTTAGCATTAGCTCTTTTAAAAAAAATATCTTTATTTCGTTCAATTCCATCAAGTTCTCTTGGTGAAAACATTATATGAGCGTGAGTATTTAAGATATCTTTTTTGTATGAACTTTCTTTACTATGAATAGATACAGAATAGTGGTATTTTCCTTCTAAAATAGTATCTATAAACTCATTTAGAAGTTCGATATTTTTCTCATGAGATAATTCATTAGGAAGAGATATTCTAATCTCTTTATAGACTGTACCATTGATTCTTTCTTTATCATCACCAGCTACCCAAAATTCTTTAGGAGATTTGCACCAATTAGGCAAATTGTGATTAGTATATTTAATCTCATTTTCTTTATTAGCATATTTATTTTGTCCTAAAATATAGTCAATATGTGGTCCACCTTTTCCAACTCTACCATAAGATATATTCAAATGATAATTTGCCAT